>PANR01000033.1 GCA_002707695.1 Legionellaceae bacterium | reverse complement strand
GACAGGTGACAATCTCATTTTAAAATTATATACTCATTCGCTCGTCGGGGCGTGGCGCAGCCTGGTAGCGCACTTGCATGGGGGGCAAGGGGTCGTTGGTTCAAATCCAGTCGCCCCGACCAATTAGCTGATCGAGCGCTAATCCGCTCTCATCCGCTGCGTAAAAGCAGTTGCTCAACCTCAGCAGCTGAGTCTTCCCAATCACTTTCCGAATCTTCAGGCTGACCCGCTTCAAGATTTCCTGACGACGAACTGTGCAATGGGTTGTAAAACATCCTAGATGCTCCAGATGCCATTGACCCAGATGCAATACTAGGGGTTGCAAGTTCATCATCTGAATCTGAATCAGAACCTGAGTCAGTGTCAAAGTCTTCTTCGTCTGACAGTAAAATAGGCTCGGCTTGAAAGTCAGGGTCGGTTTCAAATGGCTCAACTTTTACATCAAATTTTTCGCGCGTGAAACCAAGGCGAATGCGAAAAAGCTTTGCCCAGGTTTGAATTTTTTCTTTTATTTGTGCTGTGTGAGTGGCTGCAAAATAAAGCAATGGAGCTCCGATTATAATGGCTAATACGATCAGCACAGCCAGTGGGTCGGTTGAGTCTCCACTCATACTCCCTGGAGGTGTGGGAGTGGTGCCGTTAGGAGGTGGCGTGGTAGTCGGGAGAAGATGATTTGGTGGGCTTTTATCTGAGGTTTTGGTCGTCATAATAACTATGATTGCTATAGCTGATATTATTCCAACGGACAAGAGTGTCAGTGATAGCTTATATCGTGTTTTACAGGTTGTGGGGTTACGGTGTTGGGGGCGAGGTAGCCGTTGCTCAACGATTGGAACGGGGGGCTGCTCTGCAAACGGATGATTATCAACAGCTTGGTTATTATCCACGATAGGATGATCAGGCAAAGGTTCGTCGATTTGCTCTATAGATTTTCGATACACTGAGTTATGTGTAATAGTGGTTGGTGATGCTAAAAAAACATTAGCATTTTTGTAAACACAGCTTGGTGTATCGATGTTCCAGGTTTGGAGATCTTGAAAAACAACTTCAATCGGTACATACCACTTTTTATGCGCCGCGCTTTTATTTCTTTTTTCTCGGTGAAAAGGGGAGTTTGGCATGTTAACGGATGTAGTTAGAACCACAACTATGTGACCTGTGACTGGCACCAGCACCTGACAAGGTTCAACTGAAGTTCCTTGAGCGATCTTGACAGTTACCTTTGTCTTGCTTTTTGGTGGAACCATCACTTCTTTTGCAAACGTCCACGTGCTTGTTGATGTTTTTGTTTCAGAATTGCTGTGGTTTTTGCTGTGGGTGAAAGTTACACCGCCACTAACAAAGGGAATATTAAAAGTGACGGGTAACGCAAATCCAAAATTTTTATGAACATTAGCTGTGACTTCAACGCTCGTTTGTTCCGAATAATTGATGGGCAATGGACTGTCATGGTCTCGGAGGTTAGAATCATATATATCATCTCGATGTATCACATGATAAGAGTCATCTGATGGATCAGGTGCTGGCTGGTATTCTACACGTGATCGGTTTCGGTCAAAATCAATCTTATAACGCCGGTTTTTGCCACTAAAGAGCACTCGCTTAACTCTTACACCAGCTGGTAGCTTGCGAGCAACCCATTGATCAGCCCAGGCAGCGACATTGCGTCTAAAATCTTCTAAGGCAGTTGTTGGCATAATACTCATTCCCTATCAGTTTTAATCGTGCACAGCTTGTGATTTATGAATATTTTTTTTAATTAAATCAGTCAAACCTTAAGGAAAAATTAACTGAACCTATAAAATGCGGTTGACGTTATTAATAAATTGTATTTTTTTAAACCTAAACGAACAGAATACTATCATTGCAGTGCAGGCAATATGCTATTGCGCTCGCTGCTGTAAGTTTGATAGCATTGCACCCGTAAGTGGTGTATCAAAATTACAAGTGATAAAGCGCCAAATTTGTTGATTCTCAATTAATAACATTGATAATTCCTGCGCTGCAGCTAACAGAAATAAGGAGGTTTTATGAAAAAACTTATTCAATCAATTAATCCTACGTATAATCAAGATCCTGACGGTGCTGTGCCAACGGTGCTTGAGTTTGCTATGCTAAGTCGCCTTGTCTACTTAAGAACGAGTAGAATTAATGAGCAGCTAGCGGAAAGTGATTGGGGCATGTCTACTCGATATAATTGGTGGTATGAGCAAGAGTCACCCTTGGTGTTTGCAGTTGGCCCAGGCGTTGATGGTTCAATGAACATTCGCAAAATGAGCTCGGAGGGTCGAAAGTTACGGGTTGCCATTTTTTTTCACCATGATAGAAAAATTGCGGTATTTGCCTTTAAGGGCACTGAGCTCACAAATGTGACTGATTTGGTGAATGACTGCGATATTTTTCTTGGCAATAAACCTAGATTGGTTGACCAGGTAAGACCATTTGTTGAAAAAGAATCAGCGCAATTAAAAGAAAAAGAATACAACATATTTTACACAGGCCACTCGTTGGGAGGGGCGCTCGCTGAGCATCTTTCCATTATGTTGGACGTTCCTTGCGTTACTTTTGAAAGTCCTGGCGTCCACTTTGACGTGGTTGATCCTAGTAAAACTAAGCACGTCAAAAGTTATCTGACAAAACCCAATTTTATTAACTGTGCAGGTAGCCATCCAGGCGAGGTGAGACGATTGGACTTAACTTTACCTCCAATGTCCGCGGCTCAAGTTATCGGCCCTATGGCAATGGGAAAATTAACACAAATAGCTTGGGAAAATCGAGATGTTATTATCGAGGTGCTATCCAATATTGCAGTCATGTTGCTAGGTGCTAAAGGGAGCTTGCCAAGCTCGATAAAAGCCAAATTGATTGAATACGGTGCGAAAGCGGCAAAGATGTTGGCATCAGCTGCAGCTGATCCTGCTACGGAGCGTGCGGTAAATGCTTTTTTGGAGACCAAAGCAGTTCATGGTATGGATCGTATTATTAAAACCCTAATTTCGATGACAGGTCCAGATGAAGTTGATCCAGAACACTTGCCCAATCAGAGTGGGTGGTGGACGCTCGAGGAATATTTGTTTGAACACGGTATTATGCTGCGTTCTCCTGAATCGTTGGGTGGACTAAAACATTTAAAACAATATTATTTAGACTATTTGAAAGGTGGTTTTTCACCACAAAACTATGAGGACTGCCAAAAAACATTAGAAAGTTATTTATTTAACAGTCACAACATGACACCGGATGAATCGTTAAGTGCATTTGCTAAGCATCAGCATAGTTGTATTGTCGGGTTCTCTGTTGCTAGAAAAGAACATGTCGTTGACGCAGGTATAGTTGCTGCAGGAAAAATGCTTTGTGCTGAGTATGAACGGCTCGCAGAGAAACATAAAGATCACCCCAGGCTTACGAAAAATACATCCTACCATCGGGTGTTGACTGATTATGTGAAAATACAAGAAGACATGGATGTTTGGCATTATGGTGAAGATGCTAAAAGCTTACCTCACTATGAATTTGATTTGCCCGCTGCACCTGAAGGAGATATATATCCTGGTGGTCTGCAATTCAAGCCGATGCCTGCAGACGGAAATTGCCTGTACCATGCGGTTGCTCACCATGTTGACATGACGCATGTTGAGTTGCGAAAAGCAGTAGTGGATTATCTTGAGCAGCACAAGGATGAATATCGGGAAAATATAGAAGCTGTAACGGGACGATCATTTGAAGCATGCATTAGGGATATTAAAAATGGTGTGTGGGCAGGTGACCTTGAGATTTCGGTTTTAATGAAGATTCTCAATCGTCCAATCATAGTCGTCAGGCGTGATTTTGGGGTGACTAATCCAAACGTTCTAGATGATTATGAGGGCGAGGCTATTTTTGTTTGTTATAATCTTGGCCACGATAATCCAGGTAACCACTATGATGCCTTTGAAAAAACCGAATATTTGGCAGATGCAGAAATAATCGCAGAGCTTCGTCAGCATAACGAAAAAAGAGATCAAGAAAAAGAGCGAAAAGCAGCTGAAGCCAAAAAAGAGAAAGGGCAGCAGGGGTACAGTGGAGACAGAAAACAAGCTGATAATTTTGCAAGACAAGTTTCATCAGATATAGCATCGGTTCGCCAGGCTGGTGCAAAGGTGGGTGCAGGCAGAGCGGCAGTTCAAGAGCTCAAGTCATCATCAGAGAGTGCTGAGCGAAACAAGAGAATGCTGGTTGGGGGAGGTGTTGGTGCTGTAGTAGCTGTTACTATCGCCGCTGCGTCATTTGGTAAAGGTACCCCTGTGGCTGTGATAGCAGGCAAGTCGACGTCTGCAGCGATTGGTGGCGCACTTGCTGGCATGTCTATAGCGGCAGTGATGGGTGATATTGTTGAATTCGATAACAGTATCTCAGCTGCGTCCGAGTCTGGCATGAGTCAAGCTGATGCTGTCAAGTCATTTTCTGAAAAAAAGGGCTATACGCGATCGGCTAGAGTAGCTTCTGTGTCGGGACTAACTACCGCTCATGTTGCAGTGGGTATGCATAGTGGTCGTGCATCTAAGGATGAGCTGGTTCGCGAGGTGGCTGAAGTCGTGGGCTATAAACCTCAATCATTAGCAAAAGACAGGGAGAAGGCAGTAAAAGTTGAAAAAGTTATCGGTGCAGCAATCAATCAAACGAAATCAGGTGCTCTGTCCGAATTGGTTAACCTCTTAAAGAATAGTGATAGCGCTAAGGGCAAGGAGGCTGACCAGACTGCATTCTCTGAGCTAGAAAGAGCCATTGAACTTTCAAAAGACTCGTGCGTTAACGCAGAGGCGTGGGATAAAGCAGCAGCAATGTTACGGCAAGATTTTGCAGAGACTTCAGCTAAGCAATGGGAGAGTTTAGAGTCGTCGGTGGTTATTCCTGAAGACTTATTTTGTACAGTAGGAAAAGCATTGGGTAGCGGAACGTTCGGTACTGTTCACAAAGGCGTATTGCGTTACAAAACAAAACGGGCTGAGCTTGAGCCTTATCAAGAACTGGCCTTAAAATATTTTGCTGGTGAAGTTAAGCCAGAAACTCTGTTAAAACGCTGTCAAGAAATTAGATCATTATCATTAAGGTCAGATTATTCACCTTTTCTTATTCGAGTGATGGGGGTGACTGAGCCAGATCAAAAACCAGCTATATATATGGAGTATCTCGCTGGTGGCACTTTGTACGGGCGCCTTTATCATAATCCTGCTACTTTACATTTGCACACAAAATTACGTTGGGGCGTTGAAGTTGGTTTGGGGTTGTCGTATCTTCATGAGCATGATTTGCTGCATGAGGATTTGCGTAGCGCCAATGTTGGGTTAACCTCAAAAGTTGATTCTGCTACAGCAAAACTGATTGATTTTGGTTTTAGTGATCTTTCGCAATCTTGCCAAGCAACGCAAACTCAGCGTAAAACAGGTAGGCCAAGTGATGTATTAACGCCATCGCAGTGGCGTGCGCCTGAACTGGCTCCTGAAGATTTAGATGAGCATATTCCTGCGGCAAGTATGTCCTCAGACATTTATAGTTTTGCTATGCTGCTCTATGAATTATTTGCACGTAACGAACCTTTTTCACACGAAATGAGCTCAATGGTTGCTGAACGAGTTCGAAAGGGTGATCGGCCGCCTGTGAGTGCTGATCAGTTTGATGATGTTAGAACGCGTCTTTTGGCTAGAAAACAGACTGCAAAACGTGCACAAGCAAAAGAGGCTATTGAAAAAGCGATTGACAGATGCAGTGTAGGTAAAAATGAGATAAAAGATTGCCCGCCTAATGCAGTCGAAGCTATGGAGCGAGCCTGGTCAACTGAGCCTAAAGAGCGACCACCAGCTAAAGATTTGGTTGGTATATTGTCGGCGTGTCATGAAAGTCAATTTTATCCTTTAGAAGTGGTGCATGCTGTCCCTGAGGCGCCACTAGTAGCGGCTCAAATTGATGAACTTGAGCATACTCCTGAGCACCTTCGCCCACTGTTTCAATCATTTTTTACATTACAAAATGCGGTTAACCAGTTTGAAGAAGGGCAGGCTGACGAAAAGTCTAAGATACATTTATCTTCGCTCAAACAAAGGCTCGCCTCTGTTGGTGCTATGATTTTAGCGTCGCTTGAAAGCGTTATTCCTATGCCGGATGAGAGTAGAGATTATAACTTTGGTGCACCAGCGCCTTAGGTATGAGAAGATAATGACCGTGAAAATTCACTTATAATTTATATGGTCATTATCTGCTTTTTTATAAAAATTGCGTTGCAAATTATCATATCCGTGGTAATATGCGCCCGTTTTAATATCGATCAAAATAAGAAGGGATGACCGTACGTGATTAAACTTCGACATATTTTATTATTAATTGCATCTTTATTGACCACAGCAGCCTTAACGGGTTGTAGCCAGATGGCATTGATCAATTCTAAAGGGACGATTGCTTCTAGTGAGCGTGATTTGTTGTTAACTGCTGTATTTTTGATGTTAATTGTCGTGATTCCAACCATTATTTTGAGTTTGATAGTGGCCTGGCGTTATCGTAAATCGAACAAAGCAGCTAAGTATCGCCCTGAATTTGGTCATAGCACGATTTTAGAAGCCGTGTGGTGGACTATCCCTTGTATTATCATTGTGATTTTGGCCATTTTAACGTGGGTGAGCTCGCACCGTTTAGACCCTTACCGTCCTTTAAACATGAAAGGTAAGCCGCTGGTTATTCAAGCAGTTTCACTGAATTGGAAATGGTTGTTCATTTATCCAGAGCAGGGTGTTGCTACGGTTAACTACATTCAAATTCCTGTACATCGACAAATTGAATTTATGATTACTTCTGATGGCCCAATGAACTCATTGGAAATTCCTCAACTTGCTGGGCAAATTTACGCCATGGCGGGTATGCGTACGCGTTTGCATTTTGATGCTAATGCTGTGGGCAGTTACATGGGCTTATCAACTAACTACAGTGGTATCGGCTTTTCTGGAATGAGCTTTACAGTGAAGGCTACGTCGGAAGAAGATTTTAATAGCTGGGTGCAGTCCATTAAGAGTAGCGCAAGCCCGCTCACAGTTGAGGCATTTAATAAGCTAGCTAAGCCAAGTGAAAACAATCCAGTTGCGTTTTATTCGGCGCCTGCAAATAATTTATTTGGTCAGCTCATCATGAAATACATGATGCCTGGTAAGAATTTATTGAAATAATATTAGCGCTGGATTCCCGCTTGCGCGGGAATGACAACGAGGAGTGTTCGATAGCCTTGCTCGCTGTTGTCATCCCGCACTCGCGCCCACGGGGCACTTATGCGGGATCCAGGAGTGTTTATAACAACTTGATTCTTCTTTGTTGGAAGATGACAGAATAAACTGAGAACTTATAACTAGGAAACAATTATGTGGCAACAAACCCTTTTTGGCAAACTAACAATTGATTCTATTCCATTTCATAACCCAATCATCATGGGTGCTGCGGTATTTATGGCGATCATTACGATTGCGATTTTGGGTTCGATTACCTATTTTGGCAAGTGGAAGTATCTTTGGAAAGAGTGGTTAACAACCATCGATCACAAAAAAATTGGTATCATGTATGTGATTCTAGCTTTTGTGATGCTGTTTCGTGGCTTTGTCGATGCCATTATGATGCGTCTGCAGCAGGCGTTATCTTATGGCCATCACATGGGTTATTTGCCGCCTGATCACTTTAACCAAATCTTTACTGCACATGGTGTGATTATGATTTTCTTCATGGCCATGCCTTTTATGTTTGGTTTGATGAACTTAGGTGTGCCATTACAGATTGGCGCGCGCGATGTAGCGTTTCCTTACCTCAACTCACTAAGCTTGTGGTTGACGGTTGTTGGCGCCATGCTTGTTAATGTTTCACTGGTTGTTGGTAAATTTGCAGGTACAGGCTGGTTGGCGTATCCACCGCTCTCAGGTATTATTTTTAGTCCGGGCGTTGGCGTTGACTATTATATTTGGGCATTGCAGATTACTGGGATAGGGAGTCTGATCTCGGGCATTAATTTTATGGTGACCATACTGAAGATGCGATGTCCTGGCATGACGCTGATGAAGATGCCGGTGTTCTGTTGGACTGTGCTTTGTTCGTCTATTCTTATTATTTTGGCATTCCCAATTTTAACAGTGACATTAGGTTTGCTTTTCCTTGATCGCTTCTTTGGTACGCATTTCTTCACCATGGCTGGTGGCGGTAACGCGATGATGTACATCAACCTTATTTGGGCGTGGGGTCATCCGGAAGTTTATATCCTTATCTTGCCGGCATTTGGTGTGTTTTCCGAAGTGGTGGCAACGTTTTCAAGGAAGCAATTGTTTGGTTATGCCACTATGGTGGCAGCTACCGCAGCCATTACTTTCTTGTCGTTTGTGGTTTGGCTGCATCACTTTTTTACGATGGGTGCTGGTGCTGATGTCAATGCGTTTTTTGGTATTGCCACGATGATTATTGCGATTCCAACAGGTGTTAAGGTATTTAACTGGATATTTACGATGTACGGTGGTCGCATCACCTATACAACGCCGATGCTCTGGACGGTTGGATTTTTAGTGACTTTTGCTATTGGCGGGATGACAGGGGTGTTAATGTCTGTGCCGGCCGTTGATTTCCAATTACATAACAGTTTGTTCCTGGTTGCGCATTTTCATAATGTTATTATTGGTGGCGTAGTATTTGGCTATTTTGCTGGATTTATTTATTGGTTCCCCAAAACGTTTGGATTCAAGTTAAACGAGCGTTTAGGTCGTTATGCATTTTGGTTCTGGTTTGTCGGTTTCTATATTGCCTTTATGCCGCTCTACATTTTGGGCTTAATGGGCATGACGCGCCGTTTAGATCACTATCCTGCATCAACTGGCTGGCATACTTATCTTGTTATCGCCGGCTGTGGCGCTGTTGTGATTGGTATTGGTGTATTCTTCCAATTGCTTCAAATTGTCGTGAGCATCATTCAGCGTGATAAAACACGTGATACCACAGGCGATGCTTGGGGCGATGGTCGTACGCTTGAGTGGTCAACGTCGTCACCACCACCATTTTATAATTTTGCTATCACGCCTGAAGTTGATAGCCGCGATGCCTATTGGGCCATGAAAGAAAAATGGAAAGAAGAGGGTAAGCCATCTAAGCCTCATTACACAGATATTCACATGCCAAAAAACACAGCAACAGGTTTTATTATTGCTATGTTTAGCGGTGTATTTGGCTTTGGGATGATTTGGCATATCTATTGGGCGATAGAGGTTGGTATTCTTGGTATGGTGCTCACCGTTATCGCGCGCACGTTTAACACGAAAACTGACTATTATGTCAAAGCATCAGAAGTAGAAGAAATTGAAAAAGAAATTTTATTGAGAAATAGGACAACATCATAATGACAACTGATACTCTAGAACATCACGATCACCATCATGATGCCACTGGAACCAGCATTTTTGGTTTCTGGATTTACATCATGAGTGACTGTATTTTATTTGCAACCTTGTTTGCGACATTCATTGTCTTGCATAACAATACATTTGGCGGTCCTTCTATGAAGGAGATCATCAATATTCCTTATGTGTTTGGTGAGACCGTATTTTTGCTGTTGAGTAACTTTACCTTCGGAATGGCCATTTTGAGCCTTTATCAAAGCAAAAAGCGCATGGTTATGCGCTGGTTAACTATCACTTTCTTCTTGGGGTTAGCCTTCGTGGTGATGGAGGTAAATGAGTTTATTCATCTTGCGCTTGAAGGGCATGGCTGGAACCACAGTGGTTTCTTGTCAGGGTTCTTTACTTTGGTCGGCACCCACGGTCTTCACGTGTCTATCGGGTTGACGTGGATATTGGTGAGCATTTTCCAATTGTTCAAATTTGGAGTGACACCATTTATGCGCAGACGGTTAACTTATCTGGGAATGTTTTGGAACTTCTTAGATATTGTTTGGATTTTTGTATTTACAATTGTTTATTTAATGGGGGCAATTTAATATGTCAGCTCATAGAGAAACTACTCTTCATGATGGCAGCGGTAAAAAAACGCTAAAAGCTTATGTCATTGGATTTGTCCTTTGTGTGATTTTGTCGGTTATTCCGTTTTATATTACAGCGCATCATTCCTTTAGTGCTAAGGCGCTTTATGTTGCCTTAGCCGTGTTTGCTGTTGTTCAGCTTTTTGTTCAAGTTGTATTTTTTCTTCGCCTCAATGCCAGCGCAGAAGGACGTTGGAATCTTATGCCATTTCTTTTCAGTATTTTTGTGGTGTTAGTGCTGGTAGGTGGTTCATTCTGGATTATGTACAACTTAAATTATAACATGATGCACTAAACATTTTTGTGGCGCTCATGAAAAACTCCAGCAGAGGTTGTTGCTAGTGCGCTATTTATCTATCACCAAGCCCGGGATTATTCGAGGAAATATCATCACGCTGTGTGGTGGTTTTTTCCTTGCTTCTCGCGGTCATATCGATTTTTGGCTTTTGCTCTTTACGGCAGCAGGAATGTCGCTGGTTATTGCCTGCGGTTGCGTGATCAATAATATCATTGATCGTGATATTGATTTATTAATGACACGCACAAAAGACAGGGTCATGGTCAAGGGCTTGGTTTCAAAACAGGCGGCTGCTATTTACGCTGTGATTTTGGGCGTGCTCGGTTTTGCTATTCTATATTTTCGAACAAACAATCTGACAGTGTTGGTATCAGCCATTGGTTTATTTTTCTATGTGGTGGTTTATACCATCTGTATGAAAAGGCGTTCACCACTCGGCACGCTGGTCGGCGGTGTTTCTGGCGCTATTCCACCCGTTGTTGGATATTGCGCAGTGACAAATCGGTTTGATTTGGGCGCGATTATTTTATTTTTGATTTTGTTTTTTTGGCAGTTGCCCCATTTCTATGCGATTGCGATTTATCGTTTAGAGGATTATCAAGCTGCTTCTATTCCCGTGTTGCCGGCAACGAAGGGCATGCGACGTACTAAAATTAGCATTCTCGCTTATATTGCTGTCTTTACGGTTGTTGCTGTGATGCCAACTATTTTTGGTTATGCGGGCGTTGCTTATTTCATCGTGGCGTTGGCCATTGGTCTTTTTTGGTTTTATTCGGGCTTGAAAGGATTTAGTGTACAAAATGACAAGCCCTGGGCTCGAAAAATGTTTTTACTTTCTATTCTTAACATCGCGCTTTTATGCGTGATGATGCTATTTGCTTAACGATGTCGTGGCGCTAACAGCACGACATAGGCAATAGCAATCAAAACAAGCTGCATAAATAGCATATACAAATCTAGCAATTGGCCAAATCGGTGCGGCAGAAAAAAGAGAAGAGCGGTATACCACACAACGGCAAGCGCTGCATAAATAGTTTTGGCTAATGGGAAACCTTGATAAACCAACCACGCCACTGCTGCCAGCAATAGATAGGCGCCCATGTTCACTGAAAATAGTGGGGTGCGATGGCCGATGATTGTAGGGGAGATAAGTAAATTAAGTATGCCAAGTGCGCTAGCAAGAAAAAGCAATCCAGCCGAAAGCTTTCGTTCGCCACGCTTACGCAGGCAAACTTTGGGGGTCAATAGGCTATTTTCCTTATGGGTATCCGTCACGTCAGTCATTTGTTGCTCCTTCAATTCCTTATGGCTTGATGTTAAACGGTCGGTTGCTGAGAATCAAGCTTGACTTATTAGTATTTATTATATAAGATATATTATATAAACTCGTTGGAGAAAGGCCATGCAAACAGCTAAGGTTATGATTTCGTTGCCAAAAGAGCTGAATTCTCGTTTTCAAGCCGCTGTGCCGTCTCGCCAGAGAAGCGCTGTGATTCGCGAGCTTTTAGAGAAAGAAATTGAAAAACGCGAAAAAAAGCTCTACGACTGTGCGTTGGCCGTTGAGGCCGATGAAAAATTAAATAGAGAAATGAAAGACTGGGATGTAACGCTGAACGATGGATTAGATGATGAAACGTGGTGACATTTATTGGGTTGACCTGAATCCAACAAGGGGTTCAGAGATAAAGAAAAAACGGCCGTGTGTCATTGTGGGCGCCACACCAATCAACAAAGCTCGCCGAACTGTCGTGGTAATTCCGTTATCTGGTTCGCCCAAAGCGCATCCTCCTTTGACTATTCCGGTTCAATGCATGAAAAAAAATGTGGTTGCTGTATGTGATCAAATTAGATCGGTTGATAAAAGTCGTTTTACCGAGAAGATTGAAAGTATGGAAGACGCTGATCTGCAACGTTTAGACCACGGTTTGAAACAAGTATTGTGTTTGTGACGAAGCTTGCTTAAAAGGAGAGATTTCGTGAGTATTAATAATAAACTATGTTGCTTTGCTCTCATTGCTGTTTCAGCGGCTACCGCTGTTTATGCAGCGCCGTACGACATTCATCATCTTAGTCCTGTGACCATTTTTAACAGTAGTTCCACGATAGAAGTGCTTGTGGGAGGTGACTCACCTTATGCGCCTATACCGTGTGAAGTTAAACCTGGAGGGACTTGTAAATTTCCCGGATTAACCAGTGATGACGGCTTGAATTTTGTGATGGCGCAATCTCGCTCCAATCAATCGGGCACGCTGCAAATGAGAGTGACACCACTGCCCGCTGGCGCATATGATCATCCTGAGAAATTGCATCTTAGTTTGTTTGGTAAAGCATCTCACATTAGTATTTCACCAGAAACTTTTGAGGTGATCTGTAAAGACGGTAATTGCCCGCTCACCATTCGTGTTGGGCAGGATGATAAATCCAGATTTTATGCTGGCATTTCAAACCAACTGCTTGCAACAGCTGAACTTGATTAAACAATATGATGTGTTGAGAATGTCAAAGAGGTTTTAAAATGCAGAATGTACTTCCCCAGTATGATGCTGAACAATACGTAAAATATCGTCCCGTTCCTCCTGAGGCGTTATTCAGCCTGATTTATTCTAAACTCGATCACCTTGAACTTGCTTGGGATTGTGGCTGCGGTAATGGCCAGGCGGCTGTTGAATTGGCTAAACGATTTAAGCGAGTGGTGGCAACTGATGTGAGTGAGACGCAAATTCAACAGGCGATCAAGCGTGAGAACATCGATTATCACGTTTCAGCCGCCGAGAACACCAAAATCATGAATAATAGCATCGACTTAATCACAATTTCTCAAGCTTTACATTGGTTTGACCACGTGGCATTTGAGAAGGAAGTAAAGCGGGTATTAAAGAACAAAGGGGTGATTGCCGCATGGGCGTATGGATACCCACAAATAAATGGCTGGGTAGATGAGTTGATTGTTGATTTATCGCGTGGACCACTCGATAACTATTGGGCAAAAGGGCGAGATTATCTTGAAAATCAATATCGTGACATCCCATTTCCTTTTGAATATGAGCGTTATGATGAATTTTTTAGTGAAAAAAAATTCAATTTCAGTGATATGATGGGCTGGTTGTCGAGCTGGTCTTCTTATCTAAAATATCTTAAAGACACTGGCGATGATATTCTCAAGACAATCAAGCCAGACATGCTTGCCGCGTGGGGCGAACCGGCAGTTGTGAAAACGGTGAAATTTCCTATTTATTTGTTGATCGGGAAAAAGTAGTGAAGAGCATCTTTTTCTGTCGTGGCGCTTCTGTCTTCATTTTATTTTTTCATGTGGTGTAATAATGTGTCGTTTTTTTTGCTGTTTTGGTCAATATTCAGATGAAGAGAATCAAGAATTGTTAGTAAGGCAGGGCTCTGCTGAAAATTTGATAACAACCCAATACGGTTCTTCCGGCCAGGTTAATTTATACTTTAGTTCATATAAAAATGAAGACGATGATGCTTGCGTTGCGTTATCTAATGGTGACATAAAGAAAGATACAATTTTTGGATGGAAGTTACATGTATCTATAGCTCCTAATGAAGCAAGCGGCAAGGGAGATGGGGACAGAGTCTTTTAATCCTTATGGGCATCCAGATATTTATGGATTATCTCAAATTAATCTGCTTCCCGACCCAATGCCGAGAGATGTGGTAAGAATTTCGAGACTATAGTGAAGAGGGTATTTAGGTGTGGTACAATTGGAGCACTAAACAACAGGGGGCAGAGATGGGTCTTTCATCTTTTGGCCAATTTGGCGGCTTATGTAGCTTCTGGCGGAGGAACAAGTTTGGGCCTCAGCCTAAGACACCTGATTTAGGCACACGTGCCAGCCACGATATTTATCTTATTAGTGAAATTCATTTATCAGACGACAGATTAATTGTTACAGTCAATACTCATGCTTCGAATGCCATGCATCGTATTAGCGGTTCGTTAGCTTGTCGTCAGCAAAGCATGCAAAGAAAAAGGGCGAAAAAAGATATATCTCAGCTCAGATATAAGCTTGGTCAGCATCCGGATGATTTTAATTACGAAGTCATAGAGGGCGTTAACCAAATTTGTGTCTCACAAAATATAGTCGAGGCAATGAGGTGTTTAGTTCAGCAGCCCTATTTTTTAAATGTCAATCAAGTATGGCCGAAAGAGGTGGGTGATCTAGTTAAGAAGGCAGAAGAGCTTAACCAAAAAGCAAAAGATTTGCTTGAAAAAGAATTGTCTGAATATAATGTGGAGGTAGCAAAAGATGGTAACGGAAAACCGCCAGCAAGTGGGGACGAAGCTTCGCAGCCATCTTCGCCTGTAATGAAATTTACGTCAGTTGTTTAACTTCATTCTTGAATTTGTTTTGCCCTATTTTTTGCAAAAACCGCATTCTTGTCTATACTTTTAATTAGTGTGATAGACTCAAGGATGAGCCATGCAACGATTGTTTCTTCAGCCGACGGAGTTGGCGCAATGGGATGCTTTACTAAGCGAAGCTCAGTTTCATGCTGAAGTAAGCTTGGATACAGACGTCAAAGCTTATTTAACTCACGCCTTAATTCGATTCAGTAAACAAATCAATTTGGCCGATGGTATTATTGCCAGAGAAATGCTTGAAGCACTTGGGCAAGCCGGTCGACGATATCAGCTTCAAGCCCTAAGAGAGGTGGGTGATCGCTGCTTAATTTTTTCAGGCTTATTCCCCGGTCGCGCTGCTCGAAGAAAAGTTAATCTCCGTTATTATATCGACATGGGTCAATCCGCTTATCACCGTGTAGCAAGTTTAGAGCAAACCAGCTTTGCAGAGATTGCTGTCGCACTGCGTGATAATTTTCAATTGTTAGTGACGCTGTTATCAAGCATAAGATAATCATCGATGCCAAACTTCGCTTTATGCCAGCTTAGCAAAATAGCAGGGCTGATCATGATGATTAAACCAAGCGTGAATAGCATGATGTAATGCCAGTGAGACCCCACGTTAATGTGTGATGGTGGAAAGAACCCTACAACAATGGCGATCAAGCAACCAACAATGCCTAATAATGCAACCAACATAGCATTGCTTTTTTTACCAGGGATAATGTTCGTTTTACTTGCATCGCTAATTAATTTTAAGGCAGATAGAAACATCAAGACATACATGATGACATAAATTTCTGTGCTTAAGTCCAGCAAAAGCCAGTAAGAGCCATTGATGGTGGGCAGCAGAAAAAAAGCTAAGCAGACGACGCTGGCAATAATAGCTTGTAATATTAAAATTTTGTACGGTACACCATGCTTGTTTTCTTTAGCTAGCGTTTTAGGCAAATAAACATCGTGTGCGGCTTGAGCAAGTCCATTAGCAGGTGAGATTAACCAAGTCACCATGGTGCCCAAACTGCCACAAAGCAGCATGACGCCTAATATTTTTTCCATCCAGTGTAAATGAAATGCAATAAACATCGTGTTAAACGCTTGGATGGTTCCGCTAACCAATGCAATTTGTTGATGAGGAATAACAAACGCAACGGCCAATGAGCCAAAACCCATGGTAACAACAATTACGATAATGGAATACATTAATGCTTTGGGAAAAACTTTTCCGGCATTTTTTACTTTTTTAACGTGCACTGCAGCAAGTTCCATGCCTAAAAAGGCGGTAATAATCGCGGTCAACGAGCTCCAAGCGTTGCTGTGAGAAAGATTGGGGAGGATGGCTTTGCTGCTCAAATGTATGGCTTGCGGCTTGCCGGTCAACAGCCATAGTACGCTCAAGCCAATGATAGTCGCCATAGGGATTACCATGCCCAATACTGCCGCAATGCTAACCATGTTGGCAGATTCTTTAATGCCTTTAAGATTTAAGATGGTCATGATCCACAATGCAGCAAGGCTTGTGCCGACTAAGTAGTACGTGTTGTGTGTGAGTTTAGGGTTGATAAGATAAGCTGCTGTGCCGGCTATAGTGGTTAATATAGTTGGGAAAAAGACAAGCGTGTTAATCCATTGCAGCCAAATGGTTAGTGCGCCAAAGTGCCCACCAAAAGCTTTTTTCGACCACACATAAACACCACTATCTTCTTTAAATTGCGTGCATAGCTCTGCCGAAATTAAACCTGTAGGAAGCAGAAACAAGACGCTGGCCACAATAAAGAAAAAAATAAGCTGTTGACCAAAAATGGCAATTGAGGGTAGGTTGGTAACCCCATCGACGGCGCCTGTCATTAGCATGACCAGGGCGAATATGCTGATTTTTGCTTTGTTCATTATTGTTTCCTCATTTTGAGCTTTATGCTGGTAATATACCTGCCTTTATGCTATAAATATAATTCATTGTTTAAATGATGTGATTAATATAAATGAGTTTACTGAGTCCACAGCTTCAAGCGTTTATGGCCATTGTTAGGCATAAAACCGTCCATGCAGCAGCAGAGTCGATTGCCTTGACTCAAACGGCTGTGACGCAGCGTATCCGGGCCTTGGAGCGGTCATTACGGACGACTTTGTTCATTCGGACGCGTCGAGGCATGTTGCTCACAGCCGAGGGAGAGGCTTTGCAGCGCTATTGTCAATCGGCCAAGGCGCTTGAAGGTGAGGCGCTGGCGCAAATTCAGGGGGCTGCCAGCCAATCTGAGGTGCAGATCACCATTTCTGCGCCCACGAGCCTGATGAGTTCACGTGTGGTGCCTGATTGCTTGCCCATTATGAGAGATTTTCCGCATTTGCTCATTCATTTTGATGTCAATGATTTGAACGTTCGGCATCAAGATTTAAAAGCAGCTAAGTGCGACTTTGCACTGTTGCCAGAAGAGCATCTCGCATCAGAGATGCGGCATAAGCCGCTAAGACCAGAAGAATATGTGTTGATTGGTCCCAAAGCATGGGAAAAACGTTCAATGGAAGATATTGTCAAGCATGAGCGCATTATTGATTTTGATCCAAGTGATGTCATTTCATTTAATTATCTTAAACAATATGGTTTATTTGATTTGGCTCAGCATGGTCGCCACTTTGTGAATCGAACTGAAAATGTTGCCTTCCTCATTTCAGAAGGCATTGGGTATAGCACATTAACAAAAGAGTTTGCCGAGCCTTACGTTAAGCAAGGGCAGCTTGCTGTATTGAACGATGGAAAAACGTGTGATGTTAAATCTGTGCTGGCTTGGTATGATCGCCCCGAACCACCCGCGTATTTCAAAGCAATTATTGACGCAATTGATTAAACGATATGTCTTTTATGGTTTGGTCTCACCAAAACAAACATCGCGTAGATCAGCATGGCTGCAAAACTGAGTATGATGAAGATATGTGGCATGCCAAACACTTTCGCGTTCGGAAATAAACCCAAACCTGCTGTTGCCGCTGATGCAATACCCATTTGAAAAAAGCCAATCATTGCAGCAGCTGATCCGGTAATGTGTTCAAAAGGTTGAAGCGCTTCAGCTGTTGCGATAGGGATGACAAAAGCAATGCCAGAGAATATGACTGCAATGGGCACTAATGTCGCCGTTAATGACACAGCTACCAAGCCTCCCCATGCAAGCGATTCGTAGACAATAGAGACAATCAACATCACCGACAGCCCCCAAAAAACCAACCATTTGTCGCGGATAATTTTTGTCAAAAAGTTACAAGTGAGTGAGCCGATAATGAAGCCTGCTAACACACCGCCGGCGATAATAATGACCCACACTGGTTTTTTATGAAGAATATCAATAATCAATCCTGGCGCGCCAACCAGTGAGCAATATACCACACCGATACAAAAGCCGAGCACAATGGCATAGCCTAAAAAGTAGGGGTCTTTAAAGAGTTGAAAATAATTTTTGAAAAATTGTTTTGGATGCATGGCGTTAGGTTGTTTATGCGAATTAGTTTCAGGTAGAAATATCCATACACAAATAAATAAAAGCAGCGCAAGAATAAACAGCAGCAAGAAGTTTGCATGCCAGCCAAAGTATTGATCGAGCAATGCACCAACAATCGGGCCTAATGCGGGCGCTAAAGCAAACACAGCATTGAGCTTTGCGAAAATATGTTCGCGCTCCTCTTCAGGAAAGGCATCGCGCACACAAGCATTCGAGAGCACGCTACCTGCGCACGATCCAATGGCTTGCACAAAACGGCCAATAATTAATTGCCAGATATTGAAGCTCGTTAAACAAACCAGGGAGCCTACTACAAAAAAAGCGGCACCAATAAGCATAATAGGTTTTCGACCAAATTTGTCAGATAAGGGCCCATAGAATAATTGGCTGATCGAATAACCAGCTAAGTAAGATGTCATGGTGAACTGTACCATGTCATAGCGCGTTGCTAATTCATGAGCAATTCGAGGTAGGGAGGGCGCATATTCCGTATCACCAAACGGTCCGATAGAGACCATGAGCACCAAAATAAGAAAGTGAGGTGTGCCAACTTTGGCGAGGTTGAAAAATTTCTTAAACATCCCAGTCTGCTTGTTTACCTAATCCAATGCCCATCATAGCGTGTTTTGGCTATTTTTTGCAACTAATAGCGGACCCCGAGCAATTCTGCTAATGCATCATAGAAGGGGCGTTTGGAGATAAAGTTGGCAAAAATATTGGCGATGAGCGTGGCAACAATTAGTGGAATTGCCAAATTAGGTGTGTGAGTGATTTCAATCACAATGGCAAAGGTGGTAATTGGTAAGCGGGTGATGCCACAGAAGAAAGTTGCCATGCCAATGATAATAATCGCGCCGGGTTGTGCTAAGGGAAACCAGTGGCTAAATATCTGGCCAAGTCCTGCCCCTGCCGTGAGCGTTGGCGCGCCAAGCATCAACAGGGTTGTGCAGCCGAGGCACCGTGCCGCCTTGTTGCGGCACTCTGGCCAGCAACTGCTGTGTCTTCGGGTTT
>PANR01000032.1 GCA_002707695.1 Legionellaceae bacterium | reverse complement strand
TGAAAGCCTGCCCTCGACTCCTGTCTCGGGCGTTCAGCGGGAAAAAGCTCGCGCTTTTTCTATCTCCGCTTCACCCTGCGCGGGAATGACAACGGGGTAGAGCTGGATTTCCGTCCCCGCCTCCGCAGGGAGAGGTCCCACGTTGCGGGAATAACGATGTTGTAAAATCAATCAGTTACGAAACAGATAAAAATTGACCAAGCAGGCTGCTTCGCGTATAATACCGCCTTGTTTTGAATATTAATAATAATAAAGAGAAAACAAATGCCAGGCCCCAAACCACCCGTTGAGCTAAAACCCATGTCAGCTATTGCTGGTGCGCCAGATGATGATTTAGATTGGGAGTGGGATGAGGTTAAAGCCGGGGAATTGACGTTTAAAGAAAAGTGGGATGAATGGATTCCCCTGAATGATCGTCCAAGCGCTCAATCAAAAGATGTTTCTGCAAAAATTCACGAGGCAATTGCTGCAGCTATTAAAGGCGTATTTGCTGAACCTAGACAATTTCTCTCGCGCTTGAAAGCTCGTTATCAATTAAATGACTTAGAAGACTCAATCGCATTTGCTAATTTTGAGTGTGAAGTTCACTTTGCTTATCCTTATCAGTTTTATCATGAGGGAAAGGTGAGCCCTTATAAGCCTGGCGGTGATCAATATGTCAGCGTTGTGGTCAAAGCAACGTTGCCAGGCGATAGTAAAAAAACATTGGGATTTATTGTTGATTTTGTATTTAGCTTTGTCTGGTGAAAGTTGGAAATTGAAACCAAAGATTGTGTCTGAAGCTGGTTATGAAAATGCGTTGGTGAGCAGCATTGAGGGTGATATTTTTGTCAAAATAGCTGAGGCTAGAAAGAAATTAGCTATGAAGTCGCCGAATTTTACTCAAGAAGATTATGAGGCAGTGCTAACAAGCTCGCAGTTAAATGTAGTTGACAAAACACCGCGTGCTTTAGCCTTACTAAAGGGGCCAAAGTTAGATGTCATTGCCTATGATGAGTTAGAAAAACTCTTGCAAAATTTGTCTGACGATAAACAAGGTAAGTTGCAACAACGCATTGCTACATTTCTCAATGAGCGTGCTAGAGCAGGGGGAGTGGTGCCTATATCTCAATCGTCTTTATCCTCTGTCGTTTCGTTTTTTGATGCTTGCACGCTTGATGAATCTACTTGGGCCGCGTTTTCTGCTCTAAATGGGTTGCCATTCGCATAAGCCTGGTGAATAATTCTCGCCATGAAGTTTACTCTCATTAAACAAAGCGGTCGTGCGCGGCTTGGTCAAATGCAGTTTGATCGTGGCGTGGTCGACACGCCAGCTTTTATGCCAGTTGGCACGTATGGTGCAGTTAAAACGCTCTCGCCTGAAGAAGTAAAATCCATTGGTGCACAGATTATTTTAGGTAATACATTTCATTTAATGCTGCGCCCTGGTACTGAGATTATTAAAAAACACGGTGATCTGCATGATTTTATGCGTTGGCAAGGTCCTATTTTAACAGATTCGGGTGGTTTTCAAGTTTTTAGTTTAACAGAGTTGCGCAAGCTCAGTGAAAAAGGTGTCGAGTTTCGTTCACCGTTAAATGGTGACAAAGTTTTTTTAAGCCCTGAAAAATCCATGCAAGTCCAGCGTGATTTAGGTTCTGATATTGTAATGATTTTTGATGAATGCACGCCGTATCCCGCCACGCTGACGCAAGCAGCTGAATCCATGCGTTTGTCATTAGGTTGGGCTAAGCGCAGCAAAGATGCACATGCTGATAATCCCAATGCATTGTTTGGCATTGTGCAGGGCAGTGTTTACCCCGAGTTGCGGGAAGAATCATTGGCGGGATTGATGTCAATTGAATTTGATGGTTATGCAATAGGTGGCTTAGCTGTAGGTGAGCCTAAAGATGAGCGTGATAAAATTTTAGAATTTTTAGATCCTAGAATGCCGGTTGATAAGCCTCGTTATTTAATGGGTGTGGGCAAGCCTGAAGATTTAGTTGAAGGTGTGCGGCGCGGTGTTGATATGTTTGATTGTGTGATGCCAACGCGTAACGCTCGTAACGGCCACTTGTTTACAAGCACAGGTGTGTTGCGTATTCGCAACAGTGAGCATCGCGAGAGCTTGTTGCCACTTGATGAGCAGTGTGATTGTTATACTTGTCAAAACTATACGCGCAGTTATTTGTATCATTTAGATAAAGGTCACGAAACGCTCGGCGCGCGGCTTAATACCATTCATAATTTGCGCTACTATCAGCGATTAATGCAGCAAATTCGTGAGGCTATTGCAGCTGATCGTTTTGAAGCCTTTGCTGATGAGTTTTATCTTGCTTTCGGGAGCAGTTCTCGCTAGCATGTTTCCTTGCTTTCCTTCCTGGCAAGGAGGGAGTTCACACAAGAGCAATCAAGAGGACAAAAAATGAGCTTATTAATTTCAACTGCACAAGCAGCAACAACGGCAGGTCATCCGCCCCAAGGTAATCCAATGTTTAGCACTCTCATCATGCTGGTGGGTTTAATTGCTATTTTCTATTTCTTTTTGTGGCGTCCGCGCAGCAAGCAAATGAAGGCGCAGCGAGATTTGCTTAACGCGCTTAAAGTTGGCGAAGAGGTAGCCACTGCAGGCGGGATCGTGGGTCGAATCGCTCGTCTAGATGATGGGTTTTTAACGTTAGAAATTGCTCAAGGTGTAGAGATCACTGTGCAGCGTTCCTCAGTAACTGGTGTATTACCAAAAGGCACAATGAAACAAACAGTTAAAGATAAAGATTGATGTTTAACACGAAGGGAAATAAATTCGTCAGATCGCATGGACCGATCAATAAAACAGCGGCGTGGAAGACCGCGCTGCTGGTTGTCGTTCTTATTATCGGCATCATCTATGCCATCCCCAATTTGTTCGGCTCAGATCCGGCTATTCAGATTTCTAGCAGTACGCCTGGTACCATGCTCAGTCAATCTGAGTTACGTATGTTCACGAACGACTTAAAAGCTGATCGTATTATCTACAAAAAAGCAGAGCTTGACGGTAAGCATATCGTGATTCGTTTTGTTTCGCCCGATACACGCTTGTTGGCAAAAGACAAACTTGCTAAGGCGCTAGGTGGCAAATATATCGTGGCAGGTAATGATGTGCCGGCGACGCCAGCTTGGCTTGAAGCGCTCAATGCCAGACCCATGAAACTTGGATTAGATTTGCGTGGCGGAATGAGCTTGCTGCTGCAAGTGGATATCGACGATGTCATTAAGCGCCGTGAACAAAATAGCGTACGTAATGTCGGCGAGGCGCTTCAAACAGCAAAAATTAATTATACCGGCATGGTGCCGAGCGGGCAGGGCATTGTGATCGATTTTGCGAATACTGCAGAGGCAAGTCGTGCGCTCAGCATTTTAAATAACAAGGTCCAAGATTTTACTTGGCAGCAAACGACTCGCGATAAACAACCGGTTGTCATCGGCCAATTGTCACAGCTTGCTTTAACACAATTGCGTCAATACACCATGCAGCAAACGATTAACACGCTTGATCGTCGCGTGAATGAATTGGGTGTGAGTGAATCAACCGTTCAGCAGCAGGGTATGGATCGCGTATCCGTTGATTTGCCAGGCGTATCTGATGCAACAGAAGCGCAAGATATCCTAGGTAAAACAGCCACGATTGAAGCGCATGCGGTGGACTACAAGCACGATGCGCAGCAAGCTCAGGCTTCAGGCGTTATTCCCGCAGGTGATGTTTTGTTAAGAGATACAGCGGGTCAACCGGTTTTGCTTAAGAGTGATGTGGTGCTTTCGGGTGAGAACATTACCAGTGCTACAACCAACTTTGATCAAACCGGTGAGCCTATTGTTCAAATTAGCGTAGCGGGCGCTGGTCAACCTAAGCTTTATCAATTTACGAGTGAAAATGTCGGCAAGCCGATGGCTGTTGTTTATACCGAAACGAAATCAAGCAAGCATAAAGATAAACATGGTAAACTTCAGATTAGCTATCGCAAAACTAGCACAGTGATCAATCAAGCAACGATTAATGGTGTTTTTTCTGCAAACTTTGAAGTCACGGGTCTCACAGCTGGTGAAGCCCAGCAGCTCGCGCTCTTGTTGCGTGCAGGCGCATTGCCCGCGCCGATCGCCGTGCTCTCCGAAATGCAAGTCGGTCCCAGCATGGGTAAAGAAAACGTGCATCGTGGTATGTTGTCTGTGCAAATTGGTTTGCTCTTAGTTGTTGTCTTTATGGCGCTGTATTACAGCATATTTGGGTTGATTGCTGATGTTGGCTTAGTGATTAATTTGGTTTTGATCGTTGCAATCATGTCGTTGCTAGGTGGTACGCTAACTTTTCCAGGTATTGCTGGAATCGTGCTAACAGTTGGTATGGCAGTTGATGCCAATGTATTGATTTTTGAGCGGATACGTGAAGAGCTTCGAAATGGCACGCCCATACAGCTTGCCATGCACGCAGGCTATGACCGTGCGATTGTGACGATTGTTGATGCGCAGCTAACCACGTTGATTGCGGCAATTGTGTTGTTTGGTATTGGCACCGGGCCTATTAAAGGTTTTGCTGTTGTGCTGACGATTGGCTTATTAACATCAATGCTGACGGCTATCAATTATACGCGTGCTATTGCCAATCATTTGTATGGTGGGAAAACATTGAAAAAGTTACCGATTGGTATGCGCATTAAGCAAGTGAAAAAGGCGGGCTAATGGAATTTTTTAGGCACAATACAAAATTCGATTTTATGCGGTTGCGCAAGATCACTGCGGTGATCTCTATTGTATTGTGTATTTTCTCAGTAGGTTGTTTGTTTGTTCGTGGGCTTAACTGGGGCTTGGATTTTACCGGTGGTACACAAGTCCACTTAACGTTTAATAAAACCGTTAATCTACCC
Organism: Legionellaceae bacterium; assembly: GCA_002707695.1. Taxonomy (GTDB): domain Bacteria; phylum Pseudomonadota; class Gammaproteobacteria; order UBA12402; family UBA12402. Next base: position 33,765 of record PANR01000032.1, on the reverse strand, counting down.
AACATTCGTGAGCGTTTGACGCAGGCTGATATTAAAAAGTTTTCTGTACAAAGTTATGGTAGTTCCAAAGATGTGTTGATTACCATTGCCCCGAATCAAGCTAAAAAAACCGCGGTTAAAGACCAGCAGGTCGTGACACAAACTGTCACAAAAGAGCTAGCAAGGCTCTTGCCGGGCAGTCAGTTGCAAAGCGCCAATAGCATTGGTGCGAAAGTTAGCGGCGAGCTTGCCAATAAGGGATTTCTTGCTGTGATTGTGTCGATGATTTTAATCATGATTTATGTGGCTTTTCGCTTTGAATATCGTATGGCGATCAGTTCAGTTGTTGCGTTGGTTCATGATCCTATTTTAATTTTGGGCGTCTTCTCATTTTTTCAAATTCAATTTGATTTAACAGCGTTGGCTGCCGTGCTGACGGTGATTGGTTATTCCCTGAATGATACTATTGTTGTGTTCGATAGGGTGCGTGAAAACTTTCGTAAAATGCGTCAAGCCAATGCGGCTGAGGTGGTGAATACATCGGTTAATCAAACGCTTTCACGGACCATTATGACCTCAGCGTTGACATTAATTGTTGTGTTGGCGTTATTATTTCTCGGTGGGCCTGATATTCATTCCTTTGCTTTAGCCTTGGTGATTGGTATTGTGATTGGTACGTATTCGTCGATTTATGTCGCCGGTGCACTGGCGGTTGCGTTGGGGTTAACGCGCCAAGATTTATTGCCTAATGCTAAAAAGGCCCTTGATGATCGGCCGTAGTTGATTTTTCACCGCTGTCATCCCCGCGTAGCCGGGGATCTAGAATATTTATTTTAAACTGGATCCCCGATCGAGTCGGGGATGACAGCTGTGGAGTCGGGGATGACAGCTGTGGAGTCGGGGATGACAGCGGTGGAGTCGGGGGTGACAGCGATTAATTCAACGGACGTACGAGTTGAAACAACGGCTTCATAATTTTAGGCGTACTTGCAATAATCTTGCCAGATGACAGATAATCTTCGCCGCCAGTAAAGTCACTGACTAAACCACCTGCTTCACGCACAATAAGTGCACCAGCTGCCATATCCCAAATTTTTAAGCCATCTTCCCAAAAGCCATCGGAATGGCCAGCGGCGACATGTGCCAAATCTAAAGCAGCAGCGCCAGAGCGGCGAATGCCATGGCACTCGCGTGCAACACTTTCAAGGCAAACAAAATATTTATGATAATCCTCTTGTTTCTTGTAGGGGAAACCCGTTGTAACTAAGCTCTTGGCCAGCTGAGTGGTTTTGCTCACGCGAATTTTATGATTGTTTTTTTGTGCGCCGCCACCGCGAGTGGCGGTGTAAAGATCTTGACGAATCGGGTCGTACACAACGCCAACATGTATCTTACCTTTGTGTTGTAAGGCGATTGAAATACAAAAATGTGGATAACCGTGCGAAAAATTACACGTGCCGTCAAGCGGATCAATAATCCATAGATTTTCATCGTCATTTTTTTCAGTTGCAGGAATTTCACCGTTTTCTTCGGCAAGGATCGCATGGCTTGGGTAAGCCGTTTGTAAGGTCTCAATAATGTGTTGTTCAGAAGCATAATCCGCTTCAGTCACTAGATCATTGTGGCCTTTTTCATTGATGGCAACTTGCTCCAATCGATCATAGGCCCGCATAACAATCTCACCGGCTTCGCGAGCGGCTTTAACAGCTGTGTTTAGAAATGGGTTCATCGTCTTCTTCTTTTTGGGTTGATATTTGATCAATAATCAGCGATCATCTCGACCAAAGATTATCTCGACCAAAACAGGTTAAACCGTCATGTTAGAAAAAATCCGGATCATCTTACTACATACCAGCCATTCGGGCAATGTTGGATCAGTTTCGCGCGCAATGAAGGTCATGGGGCTACATAGGCTCTATCTGGTTGATCCTCAGTGCGACCATCTTGATGGCAAGGCTAAGGCGCTAGCGTGCCACGGGCTCGATGTGCTTGAGCAGGCGGTGGTGTGTAGCACGTTCGATCGGGCGCTAGAGGGTGCTGAGCTGGTTTTTGGCACCAGCGCTCGCCGGCGAACCTTTGGGCACGAGCTTTTGCCCGCTCGCCAGGCAGCAGCCCGCATGGTGGAAGAGTCAGGTGAGCGAGAGATTGCTTTGGTTTTTGGCTCAGAGAAATCTGGCATGACCAATGAAGAGCTAGATCGATGTCATGTTCATGTGCATATTCCAACGAGTGATGAGTATTCGTCTTTAAACTTGTCGCAAGCTGTGCAGGTGATGGTGTACGAACTTTATATGGCAAGTTTGGCGGGTAATCAGGAAGTGAAAACAAAAACCCGCCAACAGAAAACTGCCTTGGCATCAGCAGATGAGCTTGATGGTTTGTACAAACACATCGAATCGATTATGAAGCAAACAGGTTTTTACAAAGCAGACCATCCGCGCATGATGGAAACACGCTTACGCCAATTGTTTAATCGCGCGCAGCTTGATAAACAAGATTTAAATCTACTGCGTGGAATTCTAGCGTCAGTTGATTATAAACTTTAAGAGGAGAAAATAAATGCCAGCAGAAGATAACAATACAAGAGAAAGGCATGCCGCGAGAGAAGAATTGCTTGAATTGAGGGTTGGTCCGTATGAGAGATGGATTGCTTTCACATTTATTGTGTCATCAACATCATACTTAATGGCTGCTGGTGATGATCAATTTCCCGGGATAGCAGATTTAATGTTCGGTTTATCTATGTTGCTGGCAGTTGAGTGTGCTCAGCAGTACGACAACACAGGTGTTTTGGATGTGGAGTGGGCTTTGCCTACTGCTGCTGGTTTATTTTTTGGTTCTGTATGCTACTTTTTTGAACCATGGTTAGGCGATATGCCTTCAGGGCAACTCTTATACGGTTCGCCGGCTCAACAGCCGATAGTGAGCTAAAAATGCCTTAAGCACACGTCTTACCGAAATAAATCGTCGCCAGGCATGTTTTGGAAATAATCGCCAGAGCACTGATGGCTTAACCGCAATCCCCGGCGTCCAGTTGGGTTGCCACTGATAGTGATGACGTTTTCGATAAATGCTGAGCGTGGGCAATCCAAGGTTTGATGCGAGGTGTCCGATGCCTGATTCATTCCCAATCATGTAGTCAGACTCATAGACATAAGCAGCCAAATCAGCAATGCTGGGAAAGAGTGGAAGTTCAAAATCGTCTTTAACACGCGCTATCCACTCATCGCGCTCTTGAGGTGAGGTGATAAAAACAGGGTTAAAACCGCGTTTTTTAAGTTGTTTGGCAAGTTCGATATATTGATCTGCTGACCAATTTCGCTCAGGTGTTGAGCTCAACGGATGAAGGATAATGCGTTTTTTATATTGACGATGTATTAAGTGAGCGGGGGGTGTGATGCCATTATCACTTGTTACATGATCAAGTTTGAGAATTTCTCTGCAAAACGTTTCAACATTTTGCACCATTCTATTCTCTCGTTTGAAAATATCGCCATCTTTAGCGTATTTAATTGCAACGCCAGCGCCCTTAGCAAGCTTGGCCAGGCGAGGTTTGTCGGAAAACTTGCTTGCATGATCAGCGCATAAGGATTTTGTTCGGCCTTGATTTGCCATTGAGAAAAATACGACTTTTTTAGCTAATTCGCCTATGTTGTTAGCATTTTTTGTCAGCACAGAGTGTGTATCTGCCATGACAAGATCAAACCCTTCTGGCAGCGCATCTGGAAAAGGGAGGCATTTTACATGAGGAATCCAATCTTGCATTTGCGCTAACATGTTACTGTAAAATGTTGCGTCGTAACCGTTTCGGTACAAATTATCAGCGATGATAAGAAAAAGCAGTGCATCTCCCAATCCATACGAGGCAATTAATGCAATTTTTTCTTTCATCAAATAACTTCCTAAATTTATAAAATATGCAAATATCGCTGCAGAATAAAGTTAATCACATACAGTACAATATCTACTGTTACTTTAATTTTTAGTACAGGCACGTGCCATATAGGCAGTAGTAATTTGATTGAGATAAAGGAAATTATAAATATTGACGCTGAGAATAATAAATAACGCTTAGCCTGCTTTTTTGCAGTTTTTTTGGAGGTTGACCGATAAATTAAATATTGATTTTTATAAAAATTAAAGGTCGATGAAATAATTCTTGCAATAATCAGCGAAGTAAAGAGCTGATGGCTTGAGTCGTAAATTGATATAAAGATGCCGATATCAATCAGGAATGAAAACAAGCCCATAATGAGATAGCGAAAAAAGACATAATAAATTTTTAATGAATCAGTGATTGGGTTAAAGTGCGAAGTGGCGTTGTTGTTAAGATAAACGGTACCAATCTCGACTTCTTGTGTTTTAAATTTTTCTTGCACAGCAAGCACGAGGCATTCAGCTTCAAATTCGTAACCATTGTAGGGCATGTTAACAATTTCATTAACAAATCGCATGGGCAAAGCGCGCAATCCTGTTTGTGTATCAGTAAATAATTTGCCATATAAAAATTTAAACACATGACGTGAAACTAAATTTCCAAATAAGCTGCGAAAAGGGACATCTTTTCCAAAGCGCCGAGAGCCAATAGCAAGGGTTTCGGGTTGAGTTGCCAATGCCTCGGCAACTTTGACAATATCTTTGACAAGGTGCTGGCCATCGGCGTCAGCAGTGACCACGCCAGTGCAGTCGGGCGCATTTTTTCGTAGCCATCGAAAACCTGTTTTGAGTGCCGCGCCTTTGCCTTGGTTGTGCGCGTGCTTTAAGAGAATAATGCCTTGATCGGCTTCGAGCTGATCAAAAATAGCTTGGCTGGCTAAGCTTGAGCCATCATCAATCACAATGATACCTGCAAATGTATGTGTCTTAAGATGTTGGCAAATATTAATCAGATCACTGACAGGCTCATAAGCCGGGATCAAAACATAAGTTTTTGAAATATTTGGTTTTTCCATCCACATTTCCTTGCTGATTCTTGTAGACATCATAAGGATTGGGGGCTCTGACTGCAAGCACTCTCTATTCTTGACTGATTAAGTCGGGAATAGTATCCTCAAGCCATGAAATTGACGACCCGCGGGCGCTATGCCGTTACAGCTGTGCTAGATGTGGCCTTAAATGAGGCGACAGGACCCGTGTCCCTTGCTGATATTTCTAAGCGTCAAGGTATATCACAATCCTACCTCGAGCAGTTATTTGCAAAATTACGCCGAGAAGGGTTATTGAAAAGTGCGCGTGGACCAGGGGGCGGTTATTCATTAGCTTGTTTGCCTAAACAAATTACAGTTGGCCAGGTTATTAATGCTCTCGATGAAAACATCGATGCCACGCAGTGTGCAGGCAAGCAAAACTGCCACGATGGCGCGCGGTGTTTGACTCACCAGTTATGGACTGATTTGAGTAAGGCGATTGCTTGTTTCTTAGATGGTGTAACGATCGAAAGCTTAATGACAAGTCGAGATGTTAAAGAAGAGACTATTTGTCGCATGATCGTTAAGAATAAAGAAGAGGTTGAGGCGATATAATGAGCGTTAAGTTACCTATTTATTTAGACTATGCCGCGACGACACCGGTTGATCCTCGTGTGGCTGAAAAAATGTCGATGTGTTTAACGATGGATGGCAATTTTGGGAATCCTGCATCACGTTCTCACCCCTTTGGTTGGCAAGCTGAAGCGGCTGTTGAGCAAGCACGCAAACAAATAGCAGATGTTATTCACGCTGATCCACGAGAAATTATATGGACGTCGGGTGCAACTGAATCAGACAATTTGGCAATAAAGGGCGTTGCTAAATTTTACCAGCGTAAAGGTAAACATATTATCACTTCTAAAACTGAGCATAAGGCGGTGTTAGATACGTGTCGTTATTTAGAGTCACAAGGGTTTGAAGTGACTTATTTAACGCCTGAGAGTAATGGGTTGATTGATTTGGAGAAATTAAAAGCCGCGATTCGCGATGACACCATATTGATTTCGATTATGCATGTTAATAATGAGATCGGCGTTGTGCAGGATATTCAGGCAATAGGTGAAATTGCTCGTGAGCATAAGATTTTCTTTCACGTTGATGCAGCACAAAGTATGGGTAAATTGCCAATTGATATGAGTGAATTACCTGTCGATTTAATGTCGTTTTGTGGTCACAAAATTTATGGGCCTAAAGGTGTAGGTGCTTTATATGTTAGGCGCAAGCCCCGTGTTCGTTTAGAAGCGATGATTCATGGTGGCGGACATGAGCGTGGTATGCGTTCAGGCACATTGCCAACCCATCAAATTGTAGGCATGGCAGAAGCACTGCGTTTAGCTGAAACAAGTAGAGAGTCAGAGTACGTTCGCATCAAAAAACTGCGCGATAAACTTTGGTCAGGATTATCTGGTTTAGAAGCCATTAAGCTTAATGGAGATTTAGAGCACTGTTATCCAGGCATTGTGAACATTAGTTTTAACTACGTTGAGGGTGAATCGTTGATTATGGCCTTAAAAGATTTGGCGGTTTCATCAGGCTCTGCATGCACATCTGCCAGTTTAGAGCCTTCTTACGTGTTGCGAGCTTTAGGCCTTGATGATGAATTAGCACACAGCTCTATTCGTTTTTCAATCGGTCGGTTTACGACAGAAGAAGACATTGATTATGCTGTTAACAAAGTTAAAACAGCTGTTAGTAAGTTACGTGAAATGTCGCCACTTTGGGAGATGTATAAAGACGGTGTTGATATTAAATCTATCGAGTGGCAAGCACATTAAGGGGATAAATTATGGCATATAGTGAAAAAGTTATTGATCATTATGAAAATCCGCGAAACGTGGGTTCTTTTGATAAAGCAGATCCAGATGTTGGCACAGGCATGGTGGGTGCGCCAGCTTGTGGTGACGTGATGAAACTGCAGATTAAAGTAAAAGATGGTCGTATTGAAGATGCGCGGTTTAAAACCTATGGCTGTGGTTCAGCGATTGCTTCAAGCTCGGTGGCGACAGAATGGATGAAGGGCAAGACATTGAATGAAGCTCGTGATTTAAAAAACACTAAAATCGTTGAAGAATTATCTCTTCCGCCAGTTAAAATTCATTGCTCGATTTTAGCGGAAGATGCGATTAAAGCAGCCATCAAAGATTATGAGGCAAAACACGGTGAGTAAGGTTTCTGATCAAATTACATTAACATCTGCTGCCATTGCGCATGTTGAAAAGAAGCTTGCAGAACGTGGTAAGGGTATTGGCATTCGTATCGCTACCAAACGAACGGGTTGCTCGGGCTTGCAATATGTTTTGGAGTATGTTGATCAAGCACAAGTAGGTGACCAACAATTTGCAATCAATGATGCGCTCTCAATTTATGTTGATGCTAAAAGTTTTCAGTATTTAAAAGGTAGTCAGTTAGATTATGTGAAGCACGGCCTTAATGAAGGGTTTGAGTTTATCAATCCGAATGAAAAAGGCCGGTGCGGCTGTGGTGAGAGTTTTCAGGCTAATGAATAATTATTTTGAGTTGCTCCAAATGCCTCAAGAATATGATGTTGACTTAGAGCAGCTTAAAACTCGTTATGAAACCGTGAGAGGTCAAATTCACCCTGATCGATTCGCCAATAAAAGTGATGCTGAGAAACGTGTGGCCGTTCAATATTCTGCGCTTTTAAATGACGCTTATCAAACTTTATTGTCTCCAGTTAAACGCGCGGTTTATTTGTTAAAGCTTGGTGGGCAAGATCTAGATTTAGAGCATGAAACCATTGCTGATGAAAATTTTCTCGTGATGCAAATGCAATTGAGAGAACGAATCGATGCAGGCGAGGACGTGAAGAGCGAAATTGAGAGCAACGTTAAGGAGTTAACCGAATTGCTTTCACAGGCGTTTTCATCCAATCAGCTTGAAAAGGCAAAGTTTTTGACGCAAAAGTTGCAATTTTTTATAAAAATTAAAGTATAGGCAATTTTCATGAATTTACTTAGTATTAAAGAGCCGGCAACTTCCCCCAAAAATCCAGCAGATAAGTTTGCTGTTGGGATTGACTTAGGCACAACCAACTCTTTAATTGCTCGTATCACACAAACAGGTGAAACTGAAATTTTTAACGATGAGCATGGCAATAATTTGCTTCCATCGGTTGTTCACTACGAAAAAAATCATATTTCTGTGGGTAGATCAGCGAAGGAAAAATTTCTGCTTGATCCCAAAAATACTATCACGTCAGTAAAGCGATTAATGGGGCGTGGTATCAATGATGTTAACTCACTGAATCATCGTTTGAGCTATGATTTTTCTGAGTTATCGAGTTTGCCACAGATCAAAACGGCTGCGGGCGATGTTAATCCTGTTCAGGTGTCGGCGGAAATATTAAAAAAATTACGTTGTCAGGCTGTCAAGCAAGCTGATCGAAACATTGATGGTGCTGTAGTGACGGTGCCCGCATATTTTGATGATGCTCAGCGTCAAGCCACTAAAGATGCGGTTAAGTTGGCTGGTATTCCCTTGCTCCGTTTATTGAATGAGCCAACAGCGGCAGCCATTGCCTATGGTTTAGATCGACGAGAGTCTGGCGTAATAGCAGTTTATGATTTGGGGGGTGGTACGTTTGATGTTTCTATTCTGCGTCTCAAAAAAGGTGTTTTTGAAGTGTTGGCCACTGGCGGCGATACCTCATTAGGCGGCGACGATGTAGACCAGCTGATTGCAAATTGGTTGGTTGAACAGGGTGTAGAGGCCCCAACGCATGAACTGCTTATTGAAGCTAAGCGAGCTAAAGAATCATTGACTGAAACAGCATCTGTGACGGTGCTTGGCCAGCAGCTTTCACGTGCCACGTTTAATCAACTCATTGCTCCAATCATTGATAAAACACTGATAATCATGAAGTCAGTGTTAGTTGATGCAGATTTGCAAGTCGATATGATCGATGAAATTGTGATGGTCGGGGGCGCCACACGCATGCTTTATTTGCAAGATGAGTTGTCGGCCTTTTTTAAAAAGAAAGTGCTAAATGATGTTGATCCCGATACAGTTGTTGCCATTGGTGCTGCAATCCAAGCGGGTATTTTAATTGGCAACTCAAACGAAGATTTATTACTGCTTGATGTGCTTCCATTGTCTTTAGGGATTGAAACGATGGGAGGGTTGATCGAAAAACTTATTGAGCGAAATTCGCCAATCCCGGTTGTCAAAACACAAGAATTTACCACGTTTAAAGATGGTCAAACAGCCATGATGATTCACGTGCTACAAGGTGAGCGTGAGCTTGTTTCAGATTGTCGTTCACTTGCACGTTTTGAATTAAAAGGTATACCGCCCATGGTGGCTGGTGCTGCACATATTGCTGTTACCTTTCAGGTTGACGCAGATGGGCTGCTAAGTGTGTCAGCCAAGGAGACGAGCACTGGCGTTTCGGCAAGTATTGAAGTGATGCCAACCTATGGACTCACCGACAAAGAGGTTGAAACGATGCTCAACCAAGCATTTTCTCATGCTGAGCAAGATGTTTTTGTGAGAAAGCTTCGTGAGCTTCAAATCGAGGCGCAACGTTTAGTTGAAGCAGTTGAAAAAGGGCTGAGTGAAGATGCTGATTTGTTGTCTGAGAAGGTTAGGCATGAAATTCAAAGTAAAGTGCAAGCGGTGAGCATTTTACAAATGAGTCCTAATCCAACGCCTTTGGCAAGAGCGATTAAAGACTTAGATAAAAGTACACAGCAATTTGCCGCCGATCGTATGAATCGCCAAATTCAACGAATGTTGCAAGGTAAGTCAGTTGATGAGTTTAAAGGCTAAGTTTGATATATGCGGATGTTTATTTAAAACTTGATTCCTGTCTTCTAGGAAGTGACAATGCTTCTGCTGTTGTCATCCCCGGCTTGATCGGGGATCCAGGAGTGTTGATTTGGAACTGGATTCCCGCATACGCGGGAATGACAGCGAGTTGGTGCTGGACTCCCGCGTTCGTGGGAATGAAGAAATACGGTAATAATAGCTTGTTGAGGACAAATATGCCGACGATAAAAGTACTACCACATGCAGAATATTGCCCGGAGGGCGTTGAGCTCGAAGCAAAGTCAGGTGAGCCAATTATTGATGTCCTACTTCGTAACAAAATTAAAATTGAGCACGCTTGCGAAATGCAATGTGCTTGCACAACCTGCCATGTTTACGTACGAGAGGGCTATGACGATTTGCCTGAACCAAAGGAAGAAGAAGATGAGTTGCTCGACAAAGCTTGGGGGCTTGATTTGGACTCACGCTTAAGCTGTCAGGCCATTGTGCAAGACGATGACCTGGTCGTTGAAATTCCAAAATATACGCTCAACCAAGTTGCTGAAAATAGTTAATAAATTATTTTCCCATCTCGTTTTTTGCTTTTAATAATGTGTCAACGACTTCAGGATTGGCTAACGTGCTGGTATCACCAAGCTCTTTAGTTTCTCCAGTTGCAATTTTTCGAAGAATGCGCCGCATAATTTTTCCTGATCGTGTTTTAGGTAAATCATCAGCAAACTGTATCGTGTCGGGCTTGGCAATAGGGCCAATTTCTTTCGCAACAAGATCGATTAGTTCATCTTTTAGTTTTCCATCAGGTTTATTGCTTGATTTAAGTGTCACAAACGCATAAAGCTTATTGCCTTTTATCTCGTCAGGAATACCAATCACTGCAGCTTCAGTTACGGCAGGATGTAAGACTAAAGCGCTTTCAACTTCAGCTGTGCCAATACGATGACCAGAGATGTTGATCACATCATCAATGCGTCCAGAGATCCAGTAGTAGCCGTCTTGATCGATATAAGCACCGTCACCGGTATAATAGACATTTGGAAATTCATTAAAATAAGTTTCAACAAAACGTTTTTGATTGTTGTAAAGTGTTCTGGCTTGTCCTGGCCAAGTGTGCTTAATGACAAGTTTGCCAGGTTCATCTTTTGCTAATGCTTTTCCTTTGTTATCAAAAATGGCGGGTTGAATGCCAAAAAAAGGTTTGGCAGCTGAACCAGGTTTTAATGGCATAGCGCCAGGCAGCGCTGTTAACATGATGCCGCCGGTTTCAGTTTGCCACCAGGTATCGACGATGGGACATTTTTCATTACCAATGAGGTGGAAATACCACTCCCAAGCTTCTGGGTTAATGGGTTCACCGACGCTGCCTAATAGTCTCAGTGATTCGCGCGATGTGTTTTGAACAAACTCGTCTCCTTCGCGCATTAACGCACGAATTGCGGTGGGTGCGGTATAAAAAATAGTGACTTGATGCTTGTCAATAATTTCCCAGCATCGCGCCGGCGTAGGATAAGTAGGTACACCTTCGAACATCACGTTTGTTGCGCCATTTGCCAAAGGGCCATAAACCAAGTAGGAGTGACCGGTTATCCAGCCAATATCAGCTGTACACCAAAAAATATCATCTTCGTGGTAATCAAATACATATTTGTGTGTCATGGCTGCATAAAGCAAATAGCCGGCAGAAGTGTGTAAAACACCCTTAGGCTTGCCTGTCGAGCCCGAGGTGTACAAAATAAAAAGTGGATCTTCAGCTTGCATCGGTGTTGGGGGGCAGTCGTTGTCTGCATCTGCTAATAGTTCATGATACCAGTGATCACGCTCATCATGCCAAGCCGTGCTCTGTCCTGTTCGTTTTACAACGATAACAGTTTTTACTTGATGTGCGTTGTTAACAGCTTTGTCAGCATTTTCTTTTATTGGGATGTGTTTACCGTTGCGTATGCTTTCATCAGCGGTAATCAGTACGCGACAATCAGCGTCAATCAATCGGTCTTCAAGCGCTTTTGATGAAAAGCCACCAAAAACAACTGAATGCACCGCACCAATACGTGCACAGGCGAGCATAGCAACAACTGACTCTGGAATCATAGGCATATAGATGCCGACACGATCACCTTTGTTAACACCTAATTTTTTGAGCACATTGGCAAATTTACAGACATCGTTGTAAAGCTCTTGGTAGGTGATTTTGCGAGAGTCTTTTGGGTCATCACCTTCCCATATGATGGCTGTTCGATTGGCGTGGCTTTTAAGATGTCGATCAAGACAATTATAGCAAACATTGAGTTCAGCTCCTTCAAACCATTTTGCGTGGGTCAGGTCATCAGAAAAAACACGATCCCACGGTTTGCTAAAATCAATAAACTGTTTTGCTTGTTCGGCCCAAAAAACGTCGGGCTCATTGATAGATTGTTGATACATTGATTCATATTGTTCAGCCTTGATAAAGGCAGAATCAGCAAAATCTTTGAAAACAGGGTAAGTTTTGGTTCGATGTTTTTGATTTGTCATCTTATTAAATCCTTTTTGTCTGATGCTCTTCTTAGTATAGCAAAGTTTAGCTAAATTTCCATGCTGATAAGGCTGCAGAAATATTGATCTATGGCACTTGAAATTGAGAAAAATGCCCTGATATGATAAATAACAGCACACGGGGGTGTACAATGCGCATAGACAAAATGACAAGCAATTTTCAAGCAGCTTTGGCTGATGCTCAATCATTAGCATTAGGGCAAGACAATCAGTTTATTGAGCCAGTCCATTTGATGAAAGCATTACTTGATCAGACCGATGGATCGACACACCATTTATTAAGTTTAGCTGGCGTTAATCTTAATGTGTTGCGTGATGAATTAACGCTCACACTAAACAAATTGCCAAAAGTAGAAGGTGCTGGCGGCGAGGTGCATGTATCCAATGCGCTTAATAATTTATTAAACTTGACTGATAAGCTCGCGCAAAAACGACAAGATCAATATATCGCAAGTGAGCTATTTATCTTAGCGGCTATTGAGGACAAGGGTGATTTGTCTGATGTTTTGAAAAAAGCTGGCGCTAAACGTGCTGCCATTGAAAAAGCCATAGACAGTGTGAGGGGTGGTAGTCATGTGGATGATCCTAATGCAGAAAATTCACGCCAGGCATTGTCTAAATACACCATAGATCTAACCGAGCGAGCAGAGCAGGGCAAGCTAGATCCTGTCATTGGGCGTGATGATGAAATTCGACGAACTATACAAGTGCTTCAACGACGCACAAAGAATAACCCTGTCTTGGTTGGTGAGCCAGGTGTAGGTAAAACAGCCATTGTTGAAGGGTTGGCGCAACGCATCGTTAATGGCGAAGTGCCCGATTCGTTAAAAGGTAAGCGAGTGCTTAACCTTGATATGGGCGCATTAGTTGCTGGTGCAAAATTTAGAGGTGAGTTTGAAGAGCGTTTAAAAGCTGTGTTGAAGGATGTTGCCAAACAAGAAGGTGAGCTCATTCTTTTTATTGATGAAATTCATACTATTGTTGGTGCAGGTAAAGCAGAGGGCTCGATGGATGCAGGCAATATGTTAAAACCAGCATTGGCACGTGGCGAATTACATTGTATTGGTGCAACTACGCTAAATGAGTATCGTCAATATATTGAAAAAGATGCCGCACTTGAGCGTCGCTTTCAGATGGTGTTGGTTGAAGAGCCCAGTGAAAGTGATGCTATTGCCATTTTACGTGGATTAAAAGAACGCTATGAATTGCATCACGGTATTCAAATTACTGATTCAGCGATTGTCTCTGCTGTTCATTTATCTCAGCGTTATATTCCTTCTCGTCAATTGCCAGATAAAGCAATTGATTTAATTGATGAGGCGAGTAGTCGAATTCGTATGGAAATTGATTCTAAGCCTGAGCAAATGGATAAGCTCGAACGCCGATTGATTCAATTGAAGATTGAACGAGAAGCATTAAAAAAAGAAACTGACGAAGCGTCTAAAAAACGTTTAGACGACTTACAGTCTGATATTACCTCGCTTGAAAAAGAGTACAGCGATCTAGAAGAGATTTGGAAGGCTGAAAAAGCTTCTCTTCAGGGTACACAGCAAATTAAGGAAGCGCTTGAAAAAGCAAGATTAGATTTAGAGGCTGCGAATCGGGCTGGTGATTTAGCAAAAATGTCTGAGTTGCAGTATGGAAAAATTCCTGAGTTGGAAAATCAGTTAAAATCGGCTGAATCAGCGAAGAAAACTGATATGAAATTGATGCGAAACAAAGTTACTGATGAAGAAATTGCTGAGGTTGTATCGAAGTGGACAGGTGTTCCCGTTTCTAAGTTACTTGAAGGTGAAAAAGAAAAATTATTAAAAATGGAATCGTTTCTACATGAACGTGTCATAGGCCAAAATGAGGCAGTTGATGCTGTCTCTAATAGTATTCGACGTTCACGAGCAGGCTTATCTGATCCTAAAAAACCTATCGGTTCATTTATGTTTTTAGGGCCAACAGGGGTCGGAAAAACGGAGTTATGTAAAGCCTTAGCAGAATTTTTGTTTGACACAGACGATGCTATGGTGCGCATCGATATGTCTGAATTCATGGAGAAGCACGCTGTTTCACGCTTAGTTGGTGCGCCTCCTGGATACGTTGGATATGAAGAGGGTGGATATTTAACTGAGGCCATGCGTCGCCGGCCTTATTCTTTAATCTTGCTTGATGAAATTGAAAAAGCACACCCGGATGTATTTAATATTTTATTGCAAGTATTAGATGATGGCCGATTAACCGATGGGCAGGGTCGCACAGTTGATTTTAAAAACACGGTGATTGTGATGACTTCAAATCTAGGGTCACAACGTATTCAGGAGCTTCATAATGAGTCGTATGAAAAGATGAAAGAAGCCGTGATGGAAGTCGTGAGCACGCATTTTAGGCCTGAGTTTATCAACCGGGTTGATGATACGGTTGTTTTCCATCCGTTAGGTGAGGCAATGATTGAAAAAATTGCAAGTATTCAAATAGCGCACTTGAAGGACCGCCTCGCACTGCGCGATTTGCAGCTTGAGGTGCCTCAAACTGTATTAACCTATCTTGCTAATTTGGGTTATGATCCGGTCTATGGGGCAAGACCACTTAAGCGTGTTTTGCAACATCAACTTGAAAATCCTCTGGCGCAAGCTATATTGGCTGGAAAATTTATGCCAGGCAGCAAAATCACAGTGGCTAAAGGAAAGGCTGGGCTAACATTTAAATGATTGAGTCATTATTTTCAGCATTACCATTTGGTGATATTCAAAAAAAACCAACACTTATCTCAGGTGGATGTTCGCATGTAACATATCGTGTTGAAACTGATCAAGGTGTTTACGCAGCTAAAGCATTAAATAAAGCCGTTTTAGATTTTTTGGGTGGTATTGAGTTGTTTAAGCGTCGTGATGAATTATTGGCGCTGATGATTGAAACAGGATTTCCTTCAGTTTCAGCTGTACATATTGATGAAAAAATTGCGATCTATCCTTGGCGAGAAGGCAGATTGTTATCGCTTGATCAGATTTGTGATCAACATAGTAAGCACATTGCTCGGTTGTTAGTTAAGGTGCACCAACGTCCAGTGACGGAACTCAATTTGCCTCTAGCGCCTTGGCAGTGGTTGCCACGCACTGACTGGGGTGAGCTATTTGCAGACAAAGCGCTTGTTTCTCGCTTAAAAACGTACGAATCGCTTTATCGACAGTCCTGGGAGGGTTTATCAGGCCAAGAGGTGCTGAGTCATGGCGACTTAAACTATACTAATGTATTGTGGTCAGATGAAAATGATCCTTGTGTGTTAGATTGGGAAAGCATGGGCGTGGCATATCCAAAAGCCGAGTTGATTTCCAATGCAATGGGTTGGAGTGGTTATGCCATTGACAATTTTAATAGTAAACTCTATCAAACCATGTTGGCTGAATATCAGCAATCCTCTGGCGCAGATTTGCAATTAACAGAAGCTGATTTTTACGCCAGCTGGGGATATTGGTTAATTTGGCTGGTTTTTTGTCAAAAACGTGTGTTAGGGTTGATGTCATGTTCGCCAGACCAAAAAGCGTTTTATCAGACCAGCGTTCAAAAAACTTTATGTTTGATGGATAGGTTGTCGTGTGCGCCGCTAAATATGTTGTTGGCCTAACTTCAATGTCGTTGCGTTGATATTTTTAATGTTATAGAATCAAATCTCTTCATTTTTCCTCATTTTCTGGAATTTTCATGTTTTCACAAAACCAACAGCGACAGGCTGCGTTTAGCCTGTGGGAGGTGCTAATTGCGTTGGCAATTAGCTCATTTATATTGCTGAGCATTAGTGCTTGGCAGCTTCGAGCATTATTGGTTGTCGAGCAGGAAAATCGTCAGGCAATCAATCTTGTTAAAACACTAGAATCAATCGATGGGATGAAAAAGCTTGTTTATGAATGATAAAATAAAAGCATTCACACTTGTTGAGGTATTGGTTGCAAATTTATTGGCAGCTGTGCTACTCCTTATTTTATTAGAGTTTTTTGTTTTTTATCAATATGTCAATCGTCAAATTAACAAGCTCATCGATGATCAAGAAAAACTGAGAATAAAAAGCAGCATACTATATCAAGCAAAGCTTAACGCAGGTTATATCGGATGTCGTCGATTATCAAACAATTTTATTGTTCAACCAACAGGGCAAACACTTATTACACCGTCAAATATTATTCAACATTTTTCAGAAAAAAGACCGCCCGACTTTATTAGTGGGCAGCCGTTGGGTGCGATTCAGGTTTTTAGGAGCATGTCAGCTCAAACAGCAGAGATACTAAATATGCCTCAAAAAAATGAACTCACGGTGAGTTATACGCCTAGATTTAAAGTGGGAAATTTGCTCATTGTCAGTGATTGTCAACATGCAGAACTAGTCGAAGTTTCACATGTTTCTCAATCGATGAAAAATAAACAACAGTATTTAATGTTTTCTCAAAAGCTAAAGTCAAACTATATGCAAGGGAAGGTGGGTCAGTTAACTGTTAAAGCGTTTTATGAAATGAAAAATACACGTGGAAAAGTAGGTTTTTATGAAGATGTGCTGGGAGGGAGGCGTGAAGAATTATTCGAAGAGGGTTAATGGTTTAAGTGAGGTTGGCGCGATATTGTTCATCGCATTGACGGTTTTGTGTATATTGAGTCTGCTGATTAGTTTTAGTCTTCATTCAGCATACACACAAAAAATTCTGAATCATTATCAACGCAAGCAGCTTGATTTGATTCAAGCTGAGAAACCGGCGTTATTGACTGCATTTAACGCATTAAAAAATCATCAGGCATGTTATTTGCCCAATATATCTGACCAGATGATTCTTGATAAGTCCTCGAATTGGTGGAAAAGTCGGTGTCAGAAAAAAAATAATAACATTAATGTTGAATATTTCTACAGCGTATTACAAAACACACCTTGTATTTATTTTCGCAAAAAACCGGTAGTATTTTACGCATTAACTGTAAGGCTAAGTTTTACGAATGAGTTTAATCGCATCATCCAATCAACAGTTGCTCTGCCAAGCAAAGAAATGATAGAGTGCGAGGGCAAAAAACAACTTTTGCAACAGACTTGGCAGTCTGTTCGAGTATTAAGAGGATAAATCATGCTAAAACATAAAACAGTATTGATTACAGGATCAACGCGCGGTATTGGACGTGAAATCGCTTTACGTTGTGCAAAAGAAGGGGCCAATGTTGTTATTACAGGTAAAACGACTGAGCCTCACCCCAAACTGCCTGGGACTATTCACACGACTGCTGAAGAGGTTGAGAAAATAGGGGGTCAAGCCATCGCTCTTGAGCTTGATGTGCGTGATGAGGTAAAGATTCAGCAGGTGGTTGATGCAGCGGCAGCGCATTTTGGTGGTATTGATATTTTGGTCAACAATGCAAGTGCAATTTTTTTAGCAGATACCACAAATACTTCGATGAAACGCTATGATTTGATGATGGGAGTAAACGTGAGAGCAACATATGCTTGTTCTCAAGCATGTATTCCTTACTTGGAAAAAGGTAGCAACCCTCATATTCTGAATTTGTCTCCGCCATTAAATTTAGATCCAAAGTGGTTTGCTCCACACTTAGCTTATACTATGTCAAAATATGGCATGAGTCTTTGCACATTAGGGTTAGCTGAAGAGCTAAAATCAAAAGGTATTGCCGTCAATTCATTATGGCCTAAAACAACTATTGCTACGGCTGCCATTAAGCATAATTTTCCTCCTAATATTTATCAAGCATCTCGCACGCCAGCTATCGTCGCGGATGCAGCGTATTATGTTTTGACAAAAAAAGCCAACACCTGCACGGGTCAATTCTTGATTGATGAAGATGTGCTGAAGGAGGCGGGTGAAACGCAGTTTGATCAATATGCAAACCAACCAGGTACACCGCTGTTTCCTGATATTTTTCTGTGATGACTTATTTTGCAGAAAAAAGAATGGTGACTGAAAGTCCTTTGCCTGACGCTGGTGTGTCTAGTTTGACTTTAGCGTGATGAAGTTCAGCGATTTGTTGAACAATGGCTAGACCAAGACCGCTCCCAGCTGTTTTTGTGCCAAGAAGGCGGTAAAAACGTTCAAATACGCGTGAGCGCAATTCTTTAGGAATGCCAGGGCCATTATCAACGACTTTAAGTGCAACTTTATTTTTTTCGCGATATACATAAACGTTGATTTCACCATTTTCAGGCGTGTAACGAATTGCATTGTCAACAATATTACGAATCAATATGCTCAAGGCGGTGTCATTACCGTAAATTTCAACAACGTCTTTAGGTTTGTGGAATTCAATTTCAATATTTTTTTCCAACGCTAAAGGAACGAGTTGAGCGGTCACTTCGGTGGCGACTTTACCAAGGTCGGTATAATGCATGTCGTTGAGTATGGTTTCAGAACCAAAACGACTGAGTGCTAAGAGTTGTTGTACGATGTGTGTACAGCGATCAGCACCTACAATAACTTTTTCAATACCCAGCTGGCGTTCTTCATCATTGCTTGCGCGTAAAGCCACTTGTGCTTGTGTTTTTAATGCAGCCAGTGGCGTTCGAAGTTCATGGGCAGCATCACCAGGGAAACGTTTGTTTCGTTCGAATGCTTCGTTCAATCGCTTAAACAATTGATTAAGTGATTCAGTCAGTGGTCTAATTTCATCAGGAACATCTTGAATATCAATGGGAGAAAACTCAGTGGCTGATCGGTTTGCCAAGTGTTCTGTTAAGTTTCTCACGCCATTTAGTGCATAGCCCACGATCAGCCAAATAATAATGCCTAAAATAGGGTAGCTACAAATTAAAATGATGATGTTATCCCAGGCGATACGTTGATCAAGCTCATTTCGCCGGTCTAATGATTCTGCTACAGTGACGGTGATGTTATGTTTGCCATCAATAATGGTGTAGGTTCGCCATGTTTCGCCCTCAACCACGTGTGTATCAAAGCCCGCATTGATTAGTGCTGTAAGCCTGGGGGAATTCGGTGACGTTAATAACAGATTACCTTTTCCATCCCAAATTCGATATTCATAACCGCTGAAATTGTGTGAGGATTTTGGTAGGGCTTTATTAGAAGAGGTTGCGCTGTGTTTTTCAGATTGTTTGATAAACAGGGAGTCAATAATTTGGGTTGTTTGCATGAGTTGGGCATCAAGATGGTATTCAATGTCATAATTTGACAATAAGAAATTACCAATTGCGCTGAGCAAGAGGATAATAGTGATGCTTACAAGCAAATTGAATAATAAAAATTTTCTAATTGAACGCATAATTAGTCTTTGATTTTGTCAATCATGTAACCTACACCACGAATGGTGCGAATTAATTTGTTGCCCAATTTTTTCCGTAAATTATGAATATGCACTTCCAGTGTATTGCTGTCGACTTCATCGCCCCAGCCATAAAGTGTCTGTGTGAGGTATTCACGTGATAACACACGACCTACATTTTCTAATAGTTTTTGCAGTAAAACAAATTCACGGCGTGGCATGTTAATAATTTCGTCAGCAAGGTAAACAGTATGTGATGCTGGATCGAGTGATATATTGGCGTGTTGAATAATTGGGATGGCACGCTCAGCAAAACGACGCTGCAACGCTCGGATGCGTGCGCAAAGTTCATCAAGGTCAAATGGTTTGGTAATGTAATCGTCAGCGCCACTATCGAGTCCTTTGACTCGATCTTCAATGGTGTCATGAGCGGTCAAGATTAGGACGGGGATCGTGTTGCCGTGCTGGCGGATTTTTTCTAATAGTTCAAGGCCGGTCATTTTCGGTAGGCCAATATCGAGAATCATGATATCAAAGCGTTCGGTGCTAAGCGCTAGGCGTGCAGATTCGCCATCTTTGAGCCAGTCGACGGTATATCCATACTGCTTCAATCCATTGGTTACGCCATCGCCAAGCAGCTCATCATCTTCTACCAGTAGCACTCTCATTTTGTTATTCCTTAAACTGTGAAGCAAACATTAGACTTGATTTGCCCTCTTTTGTCCAGCTTTGATCTAAATTTGATCCAATATTGACCTGCTTGCTCGGCGGCTTTGAGCCACGTATTATAGCGGTTTAATCGAGGGGAGAGACCTGTGGATAAATCGCTTTTAGAGCTGTTGGTTTGCCCAATTTGTAAGGGCAAGCTCAGCTATCATGAAACAGAGCTTCGCTGTAAAGTTGATAGATTAGCTTATCCCATTAAAGATGATATACCCGTGATGTTGGCCAATAAGGCGCGCAAGCTCACTGCAGAAGAGCTGGAGGGTAAATAATGACAGTACGCGTGGTTATTCCAGCAAGAATGGCCTCGAGTCGCTTGCCTCGTAAAATGCTAGCTGATATTGCTGGCAAACCAATGATTCAGCATGTATATGAGCAGGCTATCAAGAGCCAAGCCACGAGTGTTATGATTGCAACCGATCATGAAGAGATTGCGCAAGCAGCAAAAGACTTTAGCGCGCCAGTTTGCATGACGCGAGAGGATCATGCGTCTGGTACATCACGCATTGCAGAGGTGGTTGAGTTACAGGGCTATCAGGATGATGATGTGATTATCAATCTTCAGGGCGATGAGCCACTTTTGCCGCCTGAATTAATTGATCAAGTAGCAGCGCTTTTAATTGCAACGCCTGCTGCTGCGATGGCAACGCTATCTGAACCAATGAAAGATGTCGACGATGTCTTAAGTCCGCGCGATGTAAAAGTTGTTACCGATCAACATGGCTTTGCACTGTATTTTAGTCGAGCCCCCATTCCCTTTGATGTTAAGCGTTTTTCGCAATCAACGCCAACGCTATCAGACACATTTGTTTATCAGCGTCATATAGGTTTATATGCATATCGTGCGGCATTTTTAAAAAATTATATCAACCTGGCTCCGTCACCATTTGAATCGCTCGAGTCGCTTGAACAGCTTAGGGTGTTGTGGCACGGTGAAAAAATTATTCTTGCTAACGCCGTCAAGCATGCAGGTGCTGCTGTAGATACACCAGAAGATTTAGAAAAGGTGAAAAAACTTTTTTAGTGTTTTAAGCTAAAATTGTTTTTTCACCCGATAAAATAATGCTACTTATTCTCTTGCTTTTTCGCAGTTTCAACTTGCTGCATAGGCGCTGCATCGTCTAGCGAAGATTTTGATTTAGGTGGCGGCGGAGCAACCTTAACTGATGGTTTTTTTGGTGCTTCCTCTTTTGGCGGGCTTATTGCTTTTACTGGCTCGCTAGGTGGAGGAGTTGCCACAGGTTTTTCAGAAGGCTTTTCTGCTGGTTTAGCATTTTCAGCCGCTGGTTTTCTTTCACGAGTTGGTTTCTCGTCACTATTGCGACGAGGCTTTCTCGTGTTACGTCGACGGCTGTCGTTACTGCGTGAGCGATTGCCAGCAGGACGGCGATTGCCACTACGTTTGTTATCATCAGCAGAATTCTTTTCATCGCCACTGCGAGTATTGTTACCGCGGGTATTGCTGCTGCGAGTATTACTGCGGGTAGTGCTGCCGCTGCGTCGGTTACCCGTATTGCGCGAACGGTTGCTGTTTGTTGAGCGACGTGTGTTGCCTGAATTAGTTCGACGATTGTTTGAACGTGAATTGCTGCGCGTAGAAGTGGTTCTTTTCTTTTTCGCAGGCTCTTCAGTTTCACTACCGAATAAGTTTTTCATGATGCGTTGAATTAATCCGCCACCCGAACGTTTCCGTGACCTTGGTGGAGGTGCGTCAGGCAATGCCATTTTAACTGCAGGTGCATCACGTTGTGCTTTGCTGCGCTCAATAGCAGGTGTTTCCATGTTGTTTTCAGCTTGTGCTTCTGAAATCATTTCATAACTGCTTTTTTCACCAGCATGTGTTGCATATTCATGAACGCTTACCGCACGAATTTCGTAATGGGGTACTTGGAAATGTGGGTTCGCTAGTACTTGAACGGTGATGTTATGACGGCTTTCAATTTCCAATAACTGCGGTCTTTTCTCGTTGAAAAGATAGGTCGCAACATCAGCGGGCACTTGAATACGGACTTGCGCCGTTGCATCGAGCCCTGCTTTTTCCTCAATCAGACGTAGCAGTGAAGAGGTAAGCGACATGATGCCACGAATAGTACCTTGGCCATGACAGCGTGGGCAGGGTAGTTGGCGAGTTTCACGTAAAGATGAGCGTAGGCGTTGGCGAGACATCTCAAGTAAACCAAAACGTGAAATGCTGCCAATTTGAACGCGCGCTCGGTCACGGCGTAACGCATTACGCAGTTGTGTTTCAACTGCACGGCGATTGCGTGACGGAATCATGTCGATAAAATCGATAATGACCAAGCCGCCTAAGTCACGCAGACGTAATTGTCTGGCAATTTCATTTGCTGCTTCTAGGTTGGTATGCAGTGCTGTTTCTTCGATATCACCGCCTTTTGTTGAGCGCGATGAGTTAATATCAATAGCAGTCAGTGCTTCTGTTTGGTCAATCACAATAGCGCCACCAGAGGGGAGGCGCACTTCACGTTGAAAAACTGTTTCAGCTTGATTCTCTACGTGATAATGACTGAAAAGTGGTACTTTCGATTGATGTAATGTAATTTTGCTTGCGTACTCAGGGCGTGTGCGCTCTAAATACTCTTTCATACGATTAAATACTTCCTGATCGTCAACGACAATTTCATCCACGTCAGCGCGTAAATAATCACGAATTGCTCGGATAATGGCATCGCTTTCTTTGTGAATTAAGAAGGGTGCTTTGCCGCCCGTATCGCTTGACTCTTTGATCGCTTTCCAAACTTTGACGAGGGCATCAAGATCCCATTGCAGTTCTTCAACCGATTTGCCAACACCGGCTGTTCTGACAATAAGTCCCATTCCTTCAGGTATCGTCATTTTGTCCAATGCTTCGCGCAATTCATCGCGTTCCTCGCCATCTATGCGTCGAGAAATGCCGCCCGCGCTAGGGTTGTTAGGCATCAATACGAGGTAGCTGCCGGCGAGGGTAATGAAGGTGGTTAATGCGGCGCCTTTGGTGCCTCGTTCTTCTTTTTCTACCTGAACAATAATCTCTTGGTCTGGCTTGAGAACGTCTTTGATATCGATGCTTTTTTCGTCACTGCCGGCTGGATAATATTCTTTGACCACCTCTTTAATGGGTAGAAAGCCATGGCGATTGCCACCATAGTCGATGAAAGCTGCTTCAAGACTTGGCTCGATGCGGGTGACGCGGCCTTTGTAAATATTGGCCGTAATTTGCTCGTGGCCACGGTATTCAATATCCAGATCGATGAGTGAGTTTGAGTCGCTTTCGATGAGTGCGGTACGCCATTCTTCAGGGTTGGCGTTAATTAACATCTTTTTCATGAGTAGTGCCCTTATTATTTGGGCGCTTCCATATCACGCAGCGTATGCTACAGTTTCATTCTTTGTGTAGATCGAATGTTATTATTTTTCAGCTAGTTATATCAATTTTCTCTAGCATTTTGGCTTTGAATTAGTCAAAGCGTCTTAATTCTGTTTGCTGTGCTGTGCGCTTATATGGGAGCGCAATCATACTTTGACCAGCGAATTAGTTCAGGAGTTTGTGTTCCTTGCTATTTCTGTCATTTTTTGACCGTCTGCTGATCGCTTTTATTCGCCTTCTCTATCATTTATTGCGTGTCTGCTATAAAATGATGTCTAGGCAGTTGACAAATATAACAGTATTAGTGAGAAGCGGCAATCAGAAAATGAAAAAATCGAAGCTTAGTATCTATGAAATTGATCAAGAAAACACCGATCGCCGTGTCGACAACTATCTGCTGACAAAGCTAAAAGGCTTGCCGCGCAGCCGCCTCTATAACCTGATCCGAAAGGGTGAAATTCGCGTCAATAAAAAACGCATTAAGCCAGATTACCGTCTGCAGTTCGGTGATCAGGTACGCGTTGCGCCAATGTTGCTGGACGCGCCTAAAGAACGAGCCAAGCCAAATGATCTATTGATCAATAAGTTAAAGCAATCTGTTCTTTATGAAGATGAAAAGTTTCTTGTGATCAATAAACCTTCCGGTATTGCTGTGCATGGGGGGACGGGCTTGCGGTTGGGTTTGATTGAATGTTTGCGTGTTATATATCCGGATTTGCCCCAGCTTGAACTGGTTCACCGTCTTGATCAGCAGACCTCAGGTTGTTTAATGGTGGCGAAAAAAATGAGCGCACTGCGTGAACTTCAGCAACTCATGCGCGAAGCCAAAATTGATAAACGCTATCAAACATTGACGCTAGGCCATTGGAAAAAAAATAAAACAACAGTTGATCTTCCTTTAAAAAAGAACACGCTCCAGTCTGGCGAGCGGATGGTACGCGTTAATCATGAAGAAGGGAAAGCCTCAAAAACTATTTTTTATCAAAAAGATCAGTTTGATGGTTCAAGTTTTATTGAAGCTAGATTATTAACAGGCCGTACGCATCAAATTCGTGTACACGCGGCCCAGTCGGGGCACCCTGTCGCGGGTGATGAAAAATACGGTGATAAGGCATTTAATCGATGGGCGAAGCAGTGTGGATTGAGGCGTCTGTTTTTACACGCATGCTCATTATCATTCATTTTGCCTTGGAGCGGGGAAAGGTTTACAGTAACCGCTGAATTACCAGATGAATTGCAGCAAGTTTTGAATGTTTGTGAGGGGCAAAGATGAAATATGATTTAATAGTATTTGATTGGGATGGCACGTTATATGACTCTGCTGCACATATTGTTCATGGTGTGCAAGCGTCAGCCAAAAAGATGGGATTACCTGTTCCCTCAGATAAGCAGGCGAGAAGTGTCATCGGCTTGAGCTTTGAAGTGGCGCTGGCTCGTCTTTTTCCTGACATTGACGATAAAAAAATTAATGAATTTGCCACGTATTATCGCAAATGGCAGGCTGGAGAGTTTGGTCATGCGCGACCCATGCTGTTCGAAGGTTCGGTGAATGTGCTCGAAAGTTTGAAGGCCAACCAATATCTAACCGCTGTAGCGACGGGCAAGGGTCGTCAAGGGTTGGATAGGGACTTAGAAGATTTTAAGGTCAAACATTTATTTAATACCACACGCTGTGGCGATGAGGGTCAGTCAAAACCGCACCCTGAAATGTTGCATATCATCATGGATAAGCTTGAAGTTGATCCCTCCAAAACGCTAATGGTAGGTGATACCGAATTTGATATGGCGCTGGCAAACAATGCCGGTGCAGATGCAGTGGCAGTTTCTTATGGCGTGCATGAACAGGCTGATTTGTTAAAACATAAGCCAAAGCACATCATTCATAGTATTAATGAGCTGCTCAGTGTGCTCGGTCATCGTTAAGTGATGCCCCATCGTTTTTTAGGGCTTGAGTTGGTTTGAATTATCGCTATAATTAGTGACAAAAGATACAAAAAAAACGCCAACATCATTTCAATATCAATATAGCATGTGGTGGATAATGAGGAAGATTTCATTATGCTCGCATCAACAAAAACATCTTTTTCAATGATTGACCAGATTCGTTTCTCGTCTCGTGTGACCAATAGTATTGAGTTAATTAATGGTGTGGTTGCCTACAAGGATCTGAATCATCGGCTTGTTCACGGCAATAAAAAATTACTCGAGTACAACGGCTACAAAAGTGTTAAGCATATTGAAGATAAAACCGATTGTGAGTTAATTTGGGCTGATTTTTCTGAAATCTATCACAGACAAGAGCGCGACGCATTGAACGATATTATTTATCCCGCGCTTCATCCGGGCACTGATAAAAATGGTCGTTTCTTTTTATTTTTCAATCGAAAGTATCCGTGGAAGAACGAAAGGAAAGAAAATATAGGTATTATTTGCCATTCAGTTGAAATTGATGACATCGATTTTTTGAAAAAAATTTATCATGTTGTCAAATCAACAGGCATTGATGTGCAAAAACCTTATTATTTAAACCATCCTTTTTTGCAGCGTATATCATCGAGGGAGTCTGAGTGCTTATTTTATTTAATTCGCGGAAAAACTGCCAAAGAAATTGCTCAACAGCTTTCGCTCTCATATCGAACAATAGAGCAGCACATCGATAGTCTTAAACGAAAATTTTCTTGCCGCAACAAATCTGAGCTTATTAGCTATGCACTTAAGCATGAGTATAATCTTTATATTCCTCAGCGTCTTTTGGGCTAGCCCGTAACGTTGATCAAATTTTGCCCTTTCGAGGGAAATCATTTGCAATTTCCAGCTAAGGCTATAGAATAGCGCTTTGCTTAAATTTGGAGAGATTCCATGGCTGTTCAACAAAATCGCAAAACTCGTTCTAAGCGCGGCATGCGTCGTGCGCATGATAGCCTCAGCGCAGCGACATTGTCTGTCGATCCGGTAACGGGCGAGACTCATCGTCGTCACCATGTTACGGCGGATGGCTACTATCGCGGCAAGCAAGTCGTTGAAAATAAAGAAGAAATTGATCCTGACGAGTAAAACTTTTGAAGGATATCACGATTGCAGTGGATGCCATGGGTGGCGATCACGGACCTAAAGTGATCGTGGCGGCCGTCGTGAAGGCTGTCCACCAGCATCCTGATCTTAATTTCATCCTTGTTGGTGATGAGGCCGTATTAACCAAGCGCCTCAAGCGCCGTCATAGGCAGCTTTTGCCGCGTATTCGTATCCAACATGCCTCTGAGCTGGTTGGGATGGATGAGTTGCCATCTCAAGCGTTGCGTTACAAAAAAGATTCTTCTATGCGAGTGGCCATCAATCTGGTCAAGTCAGGTGAGGCTAACGCAGCAGTTAGCGCTGGCAACACCGGAGCGCTGATGGCGACAGCGCGATTTGTCTTAAAAACGCTGCCTGGCATTGATCGCCCGGCGATTATGGCTCACATTCCTTCTGACAATCCTCACGGGTTTGTTCGCATGCTTGATTTGGGCGCCAATGTTGATTCAACACCAGAGCAGTTATTCCAATTTGCCGTGATGGGTTCTGTCGTTGCTCATGCAGTGAGTGGAATAGATGCGCCTCGAGTTGCACTTTTAAATATCGGTGAAGAAGAGATGAAGGGTAACGAGCAAGTTAAACAAACTGCTGAGTTACTTGCATCTCATAAAGCGATTAATTATGTGGGTAATGCTGAAGGAAGTGATATTTTTGCTGATGTTGCCGATGTGATTGTGTGTGACGGTTTTGTTGGAAATGTTGCGCTAAAAACGATTGAAGGCGCGGCCAAATTAATTGCTAAAATATTTAAACAAGCGTTACTTCGAAATTGGATGAGCAAGTGCATTGCTCTTATTTCAAAACCTATTTTACAACCTGTTATTAAACGCATGGATACATCGAAGTATAACGGGGCCAGCTTGCTAGGATTAAAAGGTATTGTTGTAAAAAGTCATGGTAGTGCCAATATTAAAGGGTGGTTGGCGGCGATCAATCATGCCTATGAAGAAGTTGAGCGAGACGTATTGCATTTAATAGAAGCTAAAGTATCCGAATCAATAGGAAAAAATAATGAATAACTACGCAAGAATTTTGGGAACAGGCTCATATTTACCAGAAAAGATTTTAACTAATCATGATTTAGAAAAAATGGTTGATACTAGTGATGAATGGATTGTATCACGAAGCGGTATTCGTGAGCGCCACATTGCAGCAAAAGATGAAAGCGCTTCGAGCATGGCATTAATTGCTTCACAGCGTGCCATCGAGGCAGCTGGCCTTTCTGCAAGTGACATTGACATGATTATCGTTGGTACGTGCAGTCCTGATATGTTGTTTCCTAGTGCGGCGTGTTTTTTACAGGCAAAGCTTGGATTGTCAGGCATTCCCGCATTTGATGTGGGCGCGGCTTGCTCTGGTTTTGTGTATGCACTAAGTGTTGCCAACCAGTTTATTCGTGGCGGCGAGTATAAAAAGATTTTAGTGGTGGGCAGTGAGGTTATTTCGCGATCTATTAACTGGGAAGATCGGTCAACTTGCGTATTGTTTGCCGATGGAGCGGGTGCGGTGGTTGTTGGTGCTGATAATAAACCTGGCATCAAAGACATGGTGCTACATTCTGATGGTAAATACGCGGATATTTTAAATTTACCAAGCCCGCATTACAAAGATGATCAAGATGAAAAATTAAATTGCTTTTTGCACATGGAAGGCCGCGAAGTGTATAAAATTGCAGTCACTGAGTTACCCAACACGGTTTTGGAATTGTTAGAGCGCAATAAAATGCACGCCGATGAGATTGATTGGCTGGTGCCGCATCAAGCAAATTTACGTATTATAGAATTTGTCGCAAAACGATTAAATTTTCCCATGGAAAAAGTTATCGTGACAGTCGATAAGCATGCAAACACATCGAGCGCATCGGTTCCCTTGGCTTTTGATGAAGCTGTCCGAAGTGGAAAGATTAAGCGCGGTGATACCGTGATTATGGAAGCGTTTGGCGGTGGTATAACCTGGGGCGGCGTACTGTTGGAGTTTTAGTAGAAATGGTTTCCCCTTGTTAAGGGGGATTGAGGGGGGTTGTTTGTTTGAAAACCCACCCCGACCCTCCCTTATCAGGGAGGGGGAAAATGGGATATAGATTAATGAATCAAACTGCATTTGTATTTCCCGGCCAGGGCTCCCAAAAAGTTGGTATGTTGAAAGAGGTTGTTGAAGAATTTCCTCGTGCACATGAGCTGTTTACCGAAGCAAGTGATGTGTTGGGTTATGATCTTTGGCAATTAATTTCAGAAGGCCCCGCAGAAAAACTTAATCAAACCGAATTTACGCAGCCAGCACTGCTCGCAGCAGATATTGCCATGTGGCAATTATGGTGTGATAAAGGCGGCGCAAAGCCTGCATTAATGGCAGGGCACAGCTTAGGCGAGTACGCTGCATTGGTAGCGGCCGAGAGCATTGCTTTTGCTGATGCTATTGATTTGGTCGCCAAACGTGGGCGTTTCATGCAGTCGGCGGTACCTGAGGGTGTTGGCGCGATGGCAGCAATTGTCATGTTATCAGCTGAACAGGTAGCTGATATTTGTCAGCAGGCCAGCGAAGGGGAGGTTCTCTCCTTAGCCAACTTAAATGAAAAACAGCAAACTGTCATTGCAGGTCAAGCGGATGCGGTAGACCGCGCAGTTGTTTTGGCTAAAGCGGCAGGTGCGAAAATAGCCAAGCGATTGCCAGTGAGCGTGCCGTCACACTGCAAGCTTATGAAACCCGCTGCCGAAGCGTTGAGTGCTGCATTAAAAACCATTGAGTTTAAGCCGCCCGTTATTCCTGTGGTCAACAATGTGGATGTCAAAATTAATAACGAGTCTGATGCCATTCGTGATGCGCTCGAGCGGCAAGTATTCATGCCCGTTCGTTGGTATGAAGTAATAGAAACTATTGTTGACCAAGGTGTTACACGCATTATTGAATGTGGCCCTGGAAAAGTATTAACGGGGCAAACGCGTCGAATCAATTCTGACGTTGACGCTGTAATGATGAATAATGTTGTAACATTAAACACTGCGCTGACGCAAGAAGGAGAAGCCTAATGAGTTTAGATAGCAAAATAGCACTGGTCACAGGTGCTAGCCGGGGGATTGGCAAAGCAATTGCGTTGACACTCGCCGAGCAAGGTGCGTTTGTGATTGGCACTGCAACTACCGATGCTGGCGCTGAAAAAATCTCAACTTATTTCTCAGAATCTAATTTAAAAGGTGTTGGTAAGGCCTTGAATATATCCGACGTTGAAGCAGTGAAGACCTTTATTGCTGAGATCACTGACGCGCATGGCGCACCAAATATTTTAGTAAACAACGCCGGAATTACACGTGATAACTTGATGTTACGAATGAAAGATCAAGAATGGCTTGAAGTTATTAATACGAATTTAAACGGCACTTTTTATGTGAGCAGAGCCTGCTTAAAGGGTATGATTAAAGCGCGCTGGGGTCGTATTATTAATATTAGTTCTGTTGTTGGGGCAAACGGTAATCCTGGGCAGGCTAACTATGCAGCGAGCAAAGGTGCCATCGATGCGTTGACTAAATCACTTGCCAAAGAGGTTGCCACGCGCAATGTCACGGTCAATGCCGTCGCCCCTGGCTTCATCCAGACGGATATGACAGAGGTTTTGACAGATGAGCAAAAGGCCCATATTTTGCATGCAGTGCCAATGAATCGTATTGGGGAGCCAAAAGAGATTGCTGGGGTGGTTTCGTTTTTAGCGTCTGAAAACGCATCGTATTTAACTGGTCAAATTTTGCACGTTAACGGTGGCTTGCTATAGCGAAAACTGTATTTTTCACTTGAAACCTGCTACGGTTCCAATACACTTACGTCGTTTTTGTTAAATAAAAGTAGGGAAAAAATTATGAGTACAATTGAAGAGCGAGTTAAAAAGATTGTCGCTGAACAGCTAGGTCTTGAAGTTGATAAGATTCGCAATGACGCTTCTTTCGTCGAAGATTTAGGCGCAGATTCGCTTGATACAGTGGAATTAGTCATGGCATTGGAAGAGGAATTTGAAGCTGAAATTCCAGATGAAGATGCTGAAAAAATTACGACTATCCAAGAAGCGATCGATTACATCCAAAAGCACTCAAAAAAGTAGATAGTTTCATACGATAAAGCGCGCAGCCAGTCTGCGCGTTTGTATCTTAGGGAGGTCATTTGAATAAGCGTCGCGTGGTCATTACTGGTTTGGGGATTGTATCACCTGTCGGTAACGATGTGAGTACTGCTTGGGAAAACATCAAGGCAGGGAAAAGTGGCGTGACCTTAATCGACAGATTTGATGTGTCGGATTATGCCTCAAAAATAGCGGGCACTATTCGTGATTTTGATGCAACACAATACATGCCTGCCAAAGAACTACGTCGCAATGATATCTTTATTCACTACGCCGTTGCCGCGGCTGCTCAAGCCATGAAAGACTCTGGGCTTGAAGTCACCGAGGAAAACTCTTATCGCATTGGTACAGCGCTTGGTTCAGGCATTGGTGGTTTGCCAATGATTGAAAAAGGGCATCAAGTATTAATCGATGGTGGACCTCGTAAGCTTTCTCCATTTTTTATTCCAGGCACAATCATTAACCTTGCATCTGGCTGTGTTTGCTTACAGCATAAATTGCGTGGGCCCAACATTGCCATTGTGACGGCATGCACCACAGGCACGCATAATATTGGCATGGCAGCGCGCCTGATTGCCTATGGCGATGCAGATGCCATGGTGTGTGGCGGAACTGAAATGGCAACAAGCCCGACGGGTGTAGGCGGATTTGCTGCGATGCGAGCGTTATCAACACGTAATGATGAGCCTGAAAAAGCCAGTCGTCCATGGGATAAAGATCGAGATGGATTTGTATTGGGCGAGGGTGCCGGTGTGCTGGTGCTTGAAGAGTATGAGGCTGCCGTTAAGCGTGGCGCAACGATTTATGCAGAGGTTGCTGGGTTTGGTATGAGCGATGATGCTTACCACATTACATCACCTGCGCCAGAGGGCGAGGGTGGTCGTCGTGCAATGGAGCTCGCAATGAAAGATGCGGGCGTTAACCCTGATGAAGTGGATTACGTTAACGCACACGCCACATCAACGCCAGTTGGTGATGAGCTTGAGGCCGCTGCCATTGCAAATGCATTCAAAACAAATTTAGATAAGTTGGCAGTGAGCTCGACTAAGTCCATGACAGGTCATTTGCTCGGTGCTGCTGGTGCTGTTGAGGCAATCTTCAGCGTACTCGCCATGCGCGACGGCATCGCGCCACCGACTATCAATCTCGATCATCCTGATGGCGCGTTCCCGATTAACTATGTGCCTAATACGGCGCAAGAGCGCAATATCAGCATCGCCATCTCCAACTCCTTTGGGTTTGGCGGCACCAATGGCTCGCTGTTGTTTAGAAGCGTTTAGTTGTTTAGAGCGCTTCTTCAATCGTTACCCGTTGGCGCCATGCATTCTGCGTGTTGACAGGAAAGTTGTGTATTCGGACAAACTGAGTGCGATTGGGTGTATTCTGGCTTGTCAGCGCTATAAGATCCCGGAAATTATTGACCTCGCAACTAGACAAAGGTTCTGTGCAAGCATTGTTCTGGGCGGCTGCATAGGCTGTTGCCACAGATAAACTGCTCGCTAATAAGAGGCCGGCGATAGCGGCGCTGGTTTTTCTGGCGGTTAATTTCATCGTGTTACTCCTTTAAATATCAAAAACCTTGTTTCTGAACGCTGACACTACCTCTAAAAAACATGACCGTACTGAGATTGTTGGCTCGGTGTTAAGCGGTCTCCATGCATAGGTCTATAAGGCCGTGTCAAGAAATCACTGTTCATTCCCCTTGCAGCTCTTCCTAGTTCTGCCATGAAGTTAGCAGAACGGGTTTGCTGGGTGCGAATTGGCGGATTATGGCTTGTCAGCGCTACAAAATCGTCGAGTCCATAGACAGTACAACCCGACTCGCCTTGAAGGCAACCGTTGTTATTGTTAAAGTTAACTGCTGCATAGGCTGTTGTCACAGACAAACTGCTCGCTAATAAGAGGCCGGCGATAGCGGCGCTGGTTTTTCTGGTGGTTAGTTTCATCGTGTTACTCCTTTAAAGTTCAAAAACCTTCATTATCAGTATAGCCAAGTTAATGAAAAGTGCCATCATAATGGCCCACTAAAGTTGGCTTAAAATAATGACAAGCCAAAAAAAGCATGCTAGCTTGTAACTATGGAAGTATTAACGATCATCTCATGGATTTTCCTCGCCATTGGCTTGGTGAGCTGCATTATCGTTTATCTTGATGTTAATCTTGGCCGTTATCAGGCAATGCCTATCATGAATTTGGCGTGGGTGATTACCTCGATTTATATGGGTATTATCGGTTTATTTATGTATTTTCGTTACGGGCGCGCGAGCGGCAAACCGATGATGCATGAGATGCATCATGATCATGCTGCGATGAAAGGCGGCTGTGAGCATCACATGATGAAACCAAAGCCTATGTGGGTTCAGGTTTTTATCTCGTCAACACATTGCGGGGCCGGTTGTGGGCTTGCTGATATTGTTTCAGAGTTATTGATTTATTTTGCCGGGATTACCTTGTGGGGCGCGAGCATTTGGGCATCGTTTTTTATTGATTACGGGTTTGCAGTGGTTTTTGGCTTGGCTTTTCAATATCTCAATATCAAACCAATGAAGCCTGATACACCGGCACTACAAGTATTTTGGGATGCAGTGAAGGCGGACATCTTGTCATTAACCAGCTTTCAGATTGGTATGTATGCCTGGATGCTAGCCATTTACTTTATTTTTCACGGACAAGTGTTGGCCGACTCCGCATTTTACTGGTTTAACATTCAAATTGGCTTAATTCTTGGTCTTTTCACAACCTATCCTGTTAACTATTTACTCATCAAAACAGGTATCAAAGTGCCTTGCGCGCATTAACCGCTGCTTGAGAGCCTCGGGTCGATAGGCTACAATTCTTGCAATATTTAATCCTATTCAAAAGGAACATGCATGAAACAGCATCAAGGCTTATTCATTACGTTGGAAGGTATTGAAGGCGCCGGTAAGTCGACAGCCATGAAGTTTTTGCAGGGCTACTGGGAATCCCGAGAATATTCGGTTGTGTTAACG
>PANR01000031.1 GCA_002707695.1 Legionellaceae bacterium | reverse complement strand
TTTGCTTTTATCAATAATTTCTTTCAGCGCACCCGCCATTGGCGATAACACTACAGCAAAGCGCATGATTGCAACTGACAAATTATCGTTGGCATGGCTTAATTCGCCTTCCCACTGTTGCACTAATTGCTGTGTAAATAATTCGGGCTCACCCTGGCTGACTATTGATTCATCAAATATTGTTTGATGCCCGCACCCCCAATAAGCAGAGCGCGCTGCAGAAGCATTTAAAAATCTTATTTTTTTGTTGCTGGCATTTGCCCAAGCAACTAATTTTTTTGTGCTATCAACACGGCTATCTATCAAGGTCTGTTTAAATACCGAGTTCCAACGCTTTTCATTGATATTCACGCCAGCTAGATTAATCACGGCATCATATTGATTTGGGTCTTCATCAGATAAATCACTCCAATCAATGGAAGTTGTATTTAATAATGTTTGCGCTTTATGCTTTTCACGACTAACAACGGTGACACGATGACCTGACTGAAGCAACCTGGGCAATAGGGCTTGTCCAATCAATCCCGTTGCCCCAGCAATAAGAATATTCACATTGGCTCTCTGTTAATTTTTCTGTTAAACACTTCCCCACGTTTGCCTTTTGTTAGTTTATTGACAACCTTTCCCATTTGATTACTTCCAAATGCTTTAACTTCTTCAACAGCAGGTAAACGATTATTAACTATCTGTCTCTTCATTAACTGCGCTCCACCAGCTGCACAATCCCATTGTGCATTGATAATAGATTGATGGCAAATAATGAGCTCAGCGCGACACTTCAAACCGATTGGTTGACCAATAGATCCGGGTGTAATACAATGCTTACAGAACAACGAGAAAAATGATCATGAAAATACCCAAAGTGCTTCATTTCATCTGGGCAGGCGGTGTGCGCAAACTGCCTCGTGAATATGCCGAAAATGTCAATTTATGGAGCATACAAAATCCAGACTTTGCAATCAATCTATGGATTGACCGACGCTCTGACCCAACCGCCGATGCTTTCTACGCTAGAGAAATAAGAGCCGGCAGACTCCCCGCAACTCTCAGACTAATGGATATTGAAGAACAGGACGTTTGTACTGAATATGTGCGCTATGAAATTGACCGCTTAAAACCTAACTATGGCAAATCGAGCGACCAACTCCGCTATCGTATTTTACAAAAATTTGGCGGCGCCTATTTTGATAGCGATATCATCCCCGGCGAAACCAGACTTAATGAACATGAAGCCTTTACAACTGAGTGGGCAGAACACCAATGCTTGTACGTGGATCCCGACAGTCAAGGTAGCGGCGTTATTGGGAATGATGGGTTTATCTCCACGCAAGATAACCCCATCATGAATTACTTATCAACTTTTTGTGAACATAGCTACTATGATCTTGTCAACGCCCGCCCTTTAATTTACGAACCTGAAAACGAACAGTTCGCCAGCAAATGTATGGCCACCAATAATCGATCAGCATTATATGCCTATGATGATGCTCAATACCTATTCCACTCAACTATTGACTCCACTGGTCCAGGTGCTGTGCGATCAGTTATTGGATCAGAAATACCTGCCAGTGGTGAACAACGACTTGGTTCATACATCAGAGTGATGATTAACACCACCAGCCCCATGCCAGAAAAACCCATGGGAAAATGGCGTGGCGTGCCAATAAAAAATTACGATCAGCTCGAAGATGCGATTGCTGCGGTTGAACGAACGATCACCTTTGAAGTCAATCACATGCGAATATTTAGATTTTCTGATCATATCAATAACCTGCGAGATGCAACAAAAACACTTTACCCTCCCCCCTCTGATAACACCATCATTACAGCGCTTGATACAATATTACAAAAAATAAATCCAAAAAAAGTAGAGCGTGTGCAACTCATGCCACACCATTTTTACTATATACATCAGCTCACTGACGCTGAAAGATGGCTAGATAAAATCGGCTTATTCCCTTTTGTAGCATTTGCAGCAGCAACACCTGTAATGATGGCATTTTATCAAGCAAGTAGCCCTGAATGGCGAGGAATAATTTTTGATGCATTATCCCCAAAAAACCAGCAGTTGATTCACAACACTGTTGATTTTATTAGTTTAACATTAAATAGGGGCTTGATTGAAAAGCTTAGCACCGATCCTGCCTTATTTGATGAAAAATTTCAGTACATAAATCAACTTAACGACTTAATTCACAATTATAGTGAAATAAAGTATATGCCTGGTCCTCTCAGTCGAAAAGTTGCTGAAATTAAAACGATCATTGATCATCAAACACAAACCATGGTTGAGGCAAAAACACGCGTCGATGTGGCCGCCCGTCGACAACGCATCGCTGAACTGCGTGCTGAGAATGCCGCTGCAAACGAATCAACAAGTGAAGAAGAAAATGACGCAGTAGCACCGCGATCTTTGTGGTCTTGTTGCAAATAACGATGTATAATTAGAGCACTGGAGAAGCATATGCTATCAGAAAGAATAAACATCATATTAGAGAATTGGAGGAAAGACCAAAGCAGGCCCTTATTATTAGTGGAGTGCGATCTTTGGGAAGAATCTAACGTAGAATCACTCGTCGAAGCATTAAAAAAATACGATTACATTGCAACACTTGATTTGTCACGTAACAATATAAACAATGAAACGGTGATGTTGTTAGCCAAGCTTAACAACGTTGGATGTATGATTTTAGATGAGAATGATATTAGAGCTGACGGTGCTCGCGCTTTGGCAGCTAGCAATATCACATCTCTAAGCCTGAATGGCAACCATCTACAAGAGGCGGGTGGAAAAGCACTGCTAGCAACACGCCAAACTGCAATTATCATTGATAGAGACACGGCGATTCCTGAAGATTTACGAGCGAAAATTCAAGAAAAAGCCGAAGCCAACAAGCATTCAAAAGAGGCGACTGCTAGCAACGGCAAC
This sequence comes from Legionellaceae bacterium, assembly GCA_002707695.1. Lineage (GTDB taxonomy): Bacteria > Pseudomonadota > Gammaproteobacteria > UBA12402 > UBA12402. The sequence continues at coordinate 19,397 of PANR01000031.1, read as the reverse complement.
TACAAAATACCTCAGACCACTAGTCGAGCCAGACCTAAACAAACTGCTTTACCAGGTGATACCTACAATGGCCGCGAGCGAAACACTGCCTTTCCTGCAACACGCAAGCAAGCAACGCCAACAGCAGGCCGCCCTCGGCCTGACGGCGTTTAGCTGATATAGTATTAGATCCAGCACAAGCGCGTGTGGTGATTGCTATTTTTTTTCATTTTTTCCCCGCTTGATGCCAAGACTAATTAATTTTTCTGTTAAACACTTCCCCACGTTTGCCTTTTGTTAGTTTATTGACAACCTTTGCGACCTGGTTGCTTCCAAACTCTTTGAATAAAAAGGGCAAAAATGCGTGAACAAATAACGCCAAACTTGCAAATAGCAAACGAACAGCAAACCCCAAAGAGTGGCCCATATGCTCAAAATACCCTTCTTCAACATCACGTAAATGGCGTTTAAGCATGCGCTTCTCCTTAGACTTGATTGACACTTCAGCGTCTAAAATATCATATATATTAACTTAAAGTAAAAGAAAATTGATAACGCACTTTGGCTGCATAAGATGTAAGCACAGAAATGACGACCACACCCGCCAACGCCCAAAAACTGGTGGTCAAGCGACTATCTGCAAATTCTAGGCAATAAACAATAATTGGCGTGATCGGTAACGTCATTGCCACCACGACAGGCTGTAAACGCATGGCCGCGCCCTGTAGTAATAGTTGTGGAATTAAGATCAATGACAACGCTGAAACAAATACAACCTCAGCGAAATAATAATCGTTTGTGGCTCGAGGAATAAAAAAATAGTACACAACGCCGGTTAAGACTAACAACAAGAAAAATCGTACGCACATCACATCCATGCCAGAAAAACCCGCTAAATTTAAACGCTTCACACTGATTGAGCCTGCCGCTAACATGCCGCCGCTAACAATGCTGGCCAGCAACCCGAAAGTAATTTGAAAAAAAGAATGCTGAATTTCTATTGCAGTATAATCAGACAAGCTAATAAAAATAAGATAAATCATGACGATAATAATGCCTGCTGAAATCGCGTAGTCTATTTTCTGATGCGTCGAGGCCGAATAAAACCATCGCTCGATTAACAACATCACAACAAATCGTGAACCAAACAATAGTGCTGCCACAATAGCTGGCTCAATATACTTCAGTGCGTAGAAAAAAAACAACCAACAAAATAATGTGATAGTGTTGATATTGACTATCTCTCGCCAAAAACACTTCACTCTTTTAACCAACATCGGCAAGCGTTTAAGATTAACAATAATGAAAAATAATGCAGAAATAAGAAAAATATAAAAACACATTGTGATGGGCATATATTGCTCTTGCACGCTACCAATAAATGTATAAGCAAATGCCGTGCACAAACACCACACTAAAATAAGTAAAAAACCGCCATTAAAAAAAATTAACATGCACTCTCTCCGTGATTTCATAGCTGTTTTATTATTTTGGAAAGGTTATAACTTATTTTTAGCTGTAATACTAGCGCTTATATGTCAAAATCATCACGCAATTAATTGTCCCACGTATGATCTCCAAGCAACTCACGCAACGCGTCAACAATGACCCCAATTTTCTTACTTGATCCTTTCCGCCTTGGAAATAACGTATAAATAGGCAATGGTTCCGGCCAGTTATCTTTCAAAATGGGCAGGAGTCTTTTGTCGGCTAACGCATCACATACTGTAAAGCTTGGCAAATAAACGATGCCTAATCCCTGTATGGCAAGCTCTTTGAGTATCATACTACTGTCGGCTTTAATCGCTGCATTTACCGGCACACTTTTAAGCACGCCATCCATCATGAGTCGCCAATCAAAGGTATGCTTGTTGGAATGATTTAAACAACGATGTTCACTTAACTCTTCCAAACTTTTAGGGCAAGAAAATTTTTTCAAATACGCCGGTGATGCGCACAATATTTTCTGCCAATCCGTTATTTTTTCATAGTAAAAATTAACGTTGGGCAACAATCCACAATGCACGACCAGATCAAAATGCCCGCTCAGCAAATCATGAATATGATTTCCTTGTATCATCTCCACCGAAAGCTCAGGATAGTCTCGCTGTAGTCTCGGCATAATTATTTTGGCAAACTGATAGAGTATCGAAGTAGGCAAACCAATTTTTATTCGCCCTTGCACCACATCAGCTGTCTTGTCAATTTTGCCTTGAGCCTCATCTCGAAGCTGAATCATCTCCAAAGCAAAATGATAAAAACTCTCACCCTGCTCGGTTAAACTCACGTGACGCGTTGTTCTTGTAAAAAAAACCGCGCCATATTCTGATTCCAGCTCCTGGATATAGCGAGTCACAGTCGCTTTAGAAAGCCGCAACTTGCTGGCTGCTTTTGCGAATCCGCCTTGCTCGGCCACTGTAATGTATGCGTTTAACTTGCGCCACATTGTTTCAATATCCAAAATTATTATTTTCAATATTAACACATTCTCTACCAAAACAGAAACAAATATACTTCAGCTGAACTTAAACAAACAGGAGAGCGCAATGAAAACACGACTTGAAAAAGGCTACGAGCTATTCAACCAACTACACGGCGAACATGCTGGTGAGGCATTGGTGCAAGCAGTGGCAGATATCTGCCCTGACTACCCAGATCTTACTGCCGAATTTGGGTTTGGATGCATTTTCAACCGCCCAGGACTAACGATCAAAATACGCGAATTAATGGTCATTTCATTGTGCACCGCATTAGGTGACATGAGCAATCAGCTACGCGCACACATTGAGGCAGCAACACGTTGCGGCGCAACAAAAGAAGAGTGCGTAGAAAGCATTTTACAAGCCTCACTTTATGCGGGCTTTGCAAGAACCACCAATGCCCTGCTGATTGCAAAAGAAATGTTTCCCGGCAATGAAGATCCCGCGCAATGAAACGCGAGTATTTTTCACGGGTAGGAATATAGTCCGACAACGCTTAGCATGATTTTGCTCTTGATAAAACTTTTTAGACCGAGAAACTCTGATGAAAGCAAAATATCGCATTATGACTATTAATTTTGACCAAGATGTTCAACCAACTTTGAACATCTTGGATCTCACAAATCATAGAAAGTTTACATCAACTGCCGATAAACTATTTAAAAGCGAAACGCTGTTAAAAAATTTTTGCAGCCGAGATGTTGAGCGCATTAAGTTTATTGTCCATTCGATCTCAACCAGTCCAACCAATGAACAACAACCATGTTATAACTAAGCGCCTAGCGCAACCTCGTTAAGCGGTGTTGCTTCATTGGGCACACCAGCATCTGTATCTGGCAAAGGTGGATAGCCAGAAAATGGTGGGGACGGGCATTGTGCCACATGATGAGAGAATTGCTCACTCTGACCGTTAACCAAATATCCCCAACCAGCGGCGTTTGCCGCTTTTGCAACCATAGACTCTGGTGCAATCACATTTCTGTCGTCAGCATTGGGCAACAAAGCTGCCAACATTTTAGATGCATTTGATAGTGCATAAAAAGTATAGTTCATTGTACTCTCCTTTTGTTAGTCATGTTTTGGTGTGGTGGCAAATTTTTTTAAAAAATAAATTTAGGCCATGCTAGATTCAAAAGCAGGGTTAGGAATCTCACCTGAACTTTGCCCCGATCTTAGCGGTATGGTTTCTTCTGACCCTGAGTGATTAGCAAACAAACTGGCTAAACAACCTGTCAACCCCTGCAATGGCGTGACACAGTAACTCTCAACGAATGCGCCGCATGACGCTTTGGCATACTCTCGATTGTTATAAAGGCTTAGCGATGCAGCAAACAAACAAACCCCAAGAATCACACCAAAAACAGCGCCAAAATATTCCAAAGTCTGCTGGCTGTCATACCCATTTTCAAGATCACAATATACGTCAGTGAAAACTTGGATAGAGGATGCATTGAGCTCCTCGACAAATCTCAATATTCCGTGGCTAAGACTCCCACCCCCAAGCACATCTTTTTGCCCACAAAGCGTCGCGGCTTCTGAAAAAGATTCATGACAGTTGTTTGCAGTATAACCCCAGCCGGCTGCATGTGCCGCCGCTTCAACGTATGATTCTTTATCAGCAAAACAGCTGGATGATTCACAATTGGAATCAGGCAATAAACAAGCTAAGACCTGTGATACGTTCGATAAAAGATAAAATGAGTAATTCATCATAACCTCCTTTTTTAATTATGTTGTGGTGGCGGCGGCTTAAAAAATCTCTTGCTGGAGGATCAACTCCAGCAAGATGGTTTATAGCATTAACTCGGCACAAATTTTGCTGAAAGATCATGTCCAGCAACCTCACTGAGCTGACTAATAACTTCTGTTGCAGGCAAACATTGTGCTGAGTGAGCTTTGATCAAACCCAATGCCATTTCATGCGCAGCTTGAGTAGATGCACCACAGGCATCAGTCACTACGGTTACCGCAAACCCCGCTCTCACTGCATCATTAGCACCATATAAAACAGCATTGTTGGTAGCAACGCCCGTAAAAATAACATGCTCAACACCTTGCTTTTTTAATTGATCGACCAAATCATTCCCGTGAAAAACACTGCCGTAGGTTTTATCGACAACCATGTCACTATCAGCCCTATCAATTTCATCAAGAAACTCAACCTCAGCTGAACCTTTTAAAAATTTTTGATTCGCCTTCATTTTACCAGCAGCTGGCGCATGCTCTGGCAAGCCACGATGATCTTTATCAAAAGCAAGACGAATATGTACAACCATATCACCATGCTCTCTCGCTGATTTTATAATGTTATTGGTGTTGTCAATCACCTCAGGATGTTCACGCAGATATTGCGCGCACGAGCCTTTGCCTTCTGCGATACCTCTGATGTAATCAATCACTAGTACTGCGTTTTTCATGTTAATAGCCTCCTATTTTAGTTTAACAATGATTAAATCTTTAACCCCATATGAATAAAATAAATGCCAAATAATATCAGCATAACGTTCATTAATTTTTTAAATAAATTTTCGTTAATTTTTTCAAGCACTCGCTTGCCAAGATAAATACCAAGCGCAGCGCCAACACCAGCAACAAGCGCCAGAAAAATAAAATCTTTCAAGGTGTAGGTGCTAGACCCTACACTCATGTGAGGATGGTAAGCTAAAAAGATTAAAACAATGTAGGCAAGACTTTTACTTGCCTGCAAGCTTAAAAGATTAATCGATTTAGTCCCAACAATTTGATTAGGCAACAATGAAAACCGCTGATAAAGAAAGTTAATTAACGGCGGAGAGCCACCGATAATGCCAGATATCACCGCCACCACAAAACCAAATGGAAAAAACAACCAAACCTTTGAATCAATTTTAAAATTATTTTTTTTAATCAACCCCAATAAACCACTAAGCATTAACACAACACCTAAAATTAACTGCAATATCTCAAGCGCTTCTTGGCCGAGCAATAGTGAAAAAATCGTCGCGCCAACAAAAGCACCTAGAATCGTGGCGGGCAGCAACCATTTTAATATCGGCCAATAAATATGTTGCCTGTAAAGAAATGTGCGATAAATGCCAGCAAATGTCCCAACAAACCCAACCAATATGGGCACTACTTTCAACGGTAAAAATAAACTTAAAATCAGCAAAAAAATGATCGCTGCGCCGCCCGCTGCGGTCGTGCCAACTAGCCAAGCAAAAAATGCTGCGATAAATAGAAAAGCATATGTCATAACGCCGATCCTTTAAATAACCCATTAAACCTTACGATATCACGCATCTCGATCCATTTTCCACCTGATGAGCTGCATGCTGTACTTGCTTGAAGAAATGAAACCACCCGCGCCGATTACCCGATGGGCGAGAAAGTTGCTCTACCCCCATCTCCACATCAGCTTTATCAATTAACCGTGTTGCCTCTGTTGGCTCAATGTTTTCAATGAGTGTCGCTGGCTTTTTTGAAATATGATCAAACATTTTCAGCGCTGTGAATGAAAACTCTAACAACCCACCACTCACCGCTACTGCTGCACACACACCCATGGATGCAGCAGACCTAAAGTCCCAATCTTTCGCCTTCGCGATATTCATGCTACCAACAAAATACATTGCGGCCATGCTTAGCACATAGATAGTGCCCAGAAAAAAATGAAAAGGAATGAGCCCTTGATAAGCTTCATCAACATTAGCAGCTATTTTGAACGGATTTTTTTGCAACGTTGAATGAAGCGTCAATCCTTTGCCTAAAACACTTGTCACTAAAGAGGTGGCGCCAGATATTAAAGCCACTGTTTCTGCTACTGGATCTGAGGCATCGCGTATGCCCGGAATAACTTTAAACGCTTTGTGCGTAAGATTGTAGCTAAACACTGCAAAGGCTGCTAAACCAAATGCCGAAACAACAAAAGTTCTGACTGCCTTTAAGATATCTAATATAGAAATGCCACGCGCATTCTCATCGATTTTAATCTTACCATATTCTGAAAGTTTCAGTAACTCCCTATCAAATAAAGCGAGATATAACTTTCTGGAATTTTTAACCATAATGGAAACACTGTAAGCCTGAAAATTGATGAAATTAACAAACACAGCATATGCGCCCAAACCATACAATGCCCCTCCCTCTTTCAAACCACATAACCTCAGCAATGCGTGAATTGAGGCATAAGCATTCATTGCTAAAAAGGCAGCGCGAATCGTCCCCATAACAAATACAGCTCGCGAAAAACGTTTAGCAGCAACGCTCACATCGCCATCAATGAGTATATTATCAGGCGAAACAACCCGATCTTCTTTCATGTATGCTGGCATGAATTTATTCCACAGCGTCATGGTACGCGTAAAAAATCTCGCATACGAAACCCCCACCATGCTAACCGCCATTAACGTATACTTTAACTCATCACTCATTGGAAAAGCGTCATTTGCATCGTCAAGAAACAATACGATGGCGCCCAGTCTTAGTGTTTGAGCGCCAACGGCTATAAATGCTGTTTTTGTCAAGCGAACAACAAAGTCACTCTTATTTTTATACTGCATTTTTTTCTCCAAACACTAAGATCTTAGACTGCCAACCTACGCACAAGCCGATAATGGAACAACATTATCATCTGAAACTTGCTCAACCCTCACATAACCTTTGCCAGCAAATTCTTTTAATTTCTTTGAAGCCATCCTACGAGATGGATTACCGACATATCGACCCTTAATACCAATCGCTTGCTTTTCAGGATTGTTTTCAAATGCAAGTGCTTCTGTGATGTAACGCGTAATTTCTTCAGCAGAAGGTGAATACACTTCATTAATGATATCGATTTGTGTGGGATGAATTGCCTGCTTTCCTGTTGTGCCTAAATTGCGGCAAAACTCTGCTTCTTTTCGCAACGTCACAAGATCAGAAAAAGTTCGGTATGGTGGATCAAATACATCAATACCTGAATCTTTAGCAGCCATTAAAATTTGCATCAACGCTTGTTGAAGCACTATCGATTCATAAATTGGCACACGAGAAACACCAAATGCTAGCGATATATCACCCGCACCATAACCGACCGCATCGCCAGGGCTGAGCGCATCGACAATCTCTTCTATATGCTTAAGACCTTTAATTGACTCAATCAATACTATTTTTTTAAGTTTGTATTGTCGAAGCTCAGCTGAAATTTTTTCTATCGTTTCTGCTGACTCAACCTTAGGGATCATAATGCTATCAAATGAATATGACTCAAACCCTTTCAAATCTTCTTGCCAAAAACTTGTATCGAGATCATTAATCCGCAGAATATATTCTATTCCACTTCGTTTCTGAGGAATTTTAGCAATATTTTCTCTAGCTTTTGCCTTGAGATCGACGGGTATACTATCTTCAAGATCAAAAATGAAACCGTCGGGAGATAATTCAGCACTTTTTTCTATGAAGCGCTCTTTAGTCAAAGGAATATATAAACGAGATCTTCTTTTGAAAAAAATTTCATCGTTTCCCTCTAATGAATTGTATAGTTTTTCTGATATCTCTACACTTTCATTGGTTGCTGTATTGATTAATTTAAACATAATTAACACTCCTATTTTTATTGTTAACACATAAACATCCAAAAAAACTATCAACACCCTCAAGATTCTCAAGCCCACTTAACATGTCGACAATTAACTTCACACGATTAGAATCAATATGATTTTTTGCAAGTCGTGAAAATTTTTCACCAACCTCTGCAAAACTCATGGGATTCATCCAGTGACCTTTGGGATTGAGCACATCAGCATGATAATTATTACCTTGATGATCAACTGCCGTAGCACGCATGTGCGATTCTGCGGGGTATTTACGATCTAATTCATCATTCAACGTCACATCAATTTTTTTCAACAAATCATGCATGGCTGGATCTGAGTACGATGATTCATCAAATGCTTTTTCATTCACTTCACCATGTTTTAATGCCCATGCAAGAATATATGGCAAACTGTGGTCTGCTGTTTCTTTAGTACATGGCTGCCATTTTTCTTTTTCACTTCCGCTTTCAAACACAGCAAATGAGTTGGCCTCAACGGAAACACTAGCAATGCGATCAACTACAACCTGTTTAGCTAATTCAATGCCACACCATGCTGCTGCTTGCATCTGATAAGCAACAGGCCAATATTTCAGACTCACCTTTTCGCTATGAAAATTATTTTTAGACAGGCCTTTCCACGAAAATGGTCGAGGAAGATGATCAGCCAAACCATCTCTTCCTAAAAACGGCTCACTTGGCCCCGTCATCCCTTCACGTGCAAGATAAACTGCATATAACGCATTGCGAATTGCATGTGCAGTCGCGCAACCTTTCCACATGGATAATTGTCCAGAGCGTGTTACGCGCAGTTGCATGTTGCTGACAAGCGTTATTGATATCGCATGAGCGGTCTGCTCTTTGGTTAAATTAAACAAATAAGAAAGCCCCGCAGCAGTTGCCATGCCAATCGCTGATCCTTGATCAAAACCATAGCGATTAGGATTCCGAGCCAGCATATGCTGAATAAACACTTCATAAGCAATGGTAACAGCAACGATCAATTGCTTTCCCGATACATTCAAAATGGGCGCGACTGAAAAAAACGCGCCCATCATATCGCTAGGGTGTCCACCTGGATATGCATCATTAAAATCTAAATGTCTTATCATGCATACATTAATGAATGCTGCATCTACAGCTGCAATATTGGTCTCATCAGCTAAAATTCGCCCCGCTGTATTAAGTGAGCCTGGATAACTCACTAGTTTTTTCGCAATTTGCACCTCTTGACAGTCATAAGCGCCAAATGCACATGCCAATGCGTCCAGCATATGAATCTTTGCCGCATCAATTGTTGAAGCAGGCAAATCAGCATAGTTTAAGTTATGCGTAAACTCCGTAATGTTTTTTAAAATAGTATCCATCGCTTGTTTCCTTATCAGTATCCCGCCAACCGCCAGCGCATGCTTTGCCACCACACATTAATATTCAACATGCATCTGACGGCTACCGAGATAACTCTTGTTTGCATTAAGGGCAAATTCTCTTTTCACACGGCCCTTGTGTCTTTTTATCAACAATTGATTCTTTTAATCGTCGCTCTTCTTCTGGGCTACGCCAACGTGGTTTTTGACTAATAGCTCTCGGACCAACTTGACTCACTCTTGGTGGTATTTGCCGCCAGGCGCTCATTACTCTCATCCTCTTTTTCCCCTTTGTTAAAGGCCGGCTGATTACTTGTTATTGCTCTATCAACCGACCCCTCACTTTGTTGTTATGTGAGTAGTATAATCACAAAAATTCAACTGTCAATACTTTTATGAATAATTTATTCAATTAATTCATTTTAGGATGTTAATTTACTTCAAAAACAAAAGGTGATATGGTAGGATTCCGTAAATTTGGATAAATTATGAATAAACTAGGCGAAACACTTGGCCGGATTCTTTTCGAAAAGAAGATTAAGGCGACCGAGCTGTCTCGACAAACCGGCGTTCCACAGCCGACGATACAGCGGATTGTTGCAGGCACCACCTCTCGCCCACACCCCAATTCCCTCAAACCCATCGCTGACTTCTTTAATATCTCTGTCGAACAACTCAAGGGTGACACCAACATCCCCTGGTTAGATAACAATAACCCCGAAGAAGCCGGCTTAAAAAAACTCCCCATTCTCACATGGGATGGCGTGACGCAATGGCTACAAGACAACACCTTGCCAGATGAACATGAAACAACCGTGACAGATGTTAGCGTCAGCGATCAAGCATTTGGGTTAATCATCAAAGATTCTTCGATGGAACCGATGTTTACCATTGGCACAACCATCATACTCGACCCAAATTGCCAACCGAAAGACAGGGGCTTTGTACTCGTTAAACTTGCTAATCATGATGACGCTATATTTAGGCAATTAATTATTGATGCGCCAAACCGTTACCTGCGACCTCTCAGCCCAGATTTAGAAGACTTTAAGCTGCTTCCGTTAAAAAATAATGATCAAATTTGTGGCAGTTTAGTGCAAGCAAAAATGAATTTTGCGATCTAACCATCCGGTTAGCAGTTATTTACATATATGGTACAATGAGGGCGAAGGCCGCCACTCGTATGTAAAATAGGAGAAATATAATGAGCCACGACACACAACGAAAATCCGTTTCAGAATATATTGGCTGGCTGTTCAAACAATACAAACAAGCTCAAGAAGAACTAAAATCTGACGCCTATCGTATCGTAGATCACACGATTGACAAAAAAGGGCAACATCAACTGATCATTCAAATTGTTGGCAAAAGCGTTACTTTCAAAAGCACGCCGCAGAAAATTCTTGCTGATGACAATATTATTGAACATTTTTCCCGAAAAGATATTCGCACCATCACTTACCTTGCTTGCCAAGATTTAGAAAAACCCAAGCATCGCATTATTCTTCAAGAATTCTGCCAAAAACTTAATCGTCTTGTATTTGGGGTCAAAAACCCAAAAAAAGACGAAGTGCTGCGCAAAATGCCATCTGAAATCTCTAAAGATAAAGAACTGCTTAACTCACTCAGCCAAGAAGATGCGCATTTAGTTGGCTATGCAACGGCGACTGAACAGATGAGTCTTGAAAAAGAAGCGATTTCTGAGATGAAAGAATCACACGAAAATTAGCGCGGTGATTTAGCGTCAACCCGAACCCAGTCAAGCTCTGCACTATCTTTAGAGGCGTTTTCTGTTTTTGCTGCCTCCCAATACGCTTTTACTCGATAAGGATCCAATAAGTCAACCACATCATGCTCGGGTTTTTCAGCCCACGCTTGCAGCGTCACGTCATCTACAAACTTTACAGTCACGTAACCACAGTCAGTCTCATCGACCTGCCAATCAATACTGACGAAACCCGGCTGCTGAGAAATAACAGGCTCAACATGTAATGGTAGCCATGTGTTTTGAAAATAATCCAAACCCACTTTATCCAAATAATGCTTTACATATACAGTAACCATCAAATCCTCCTAAGCTAAAATTTCTAACGCAACTCGCTCGCCGCTTTTAAACCAGCGACACCTGCGCTAATGACAATAACATCATACATAGCGAGCATCTTACTTATCATATAAACAAAAATCCAGACTTGTAGATCGCCACTTTTTTGTTTATAAAGGTTCCAAACAGGAGAAACTATGACGAGCATCAACGAACTACTCAAAGGCAAAGTCAGTGAAAACAGCGATGTCACCGTTAAAGGCTGGGTGCGCACACGGCGCGACTCAAAAGCGGGGATTTCATTTTTGCATATTCATGACGGTTCATGCTTTCACCCGATTCAGGCAGTTGTTCCAAAAGATCTAGCCAACTACGACACTGAGGTTTTAAAACTCACCGCGGGCTGCTCAGTCATCGTTACCGGCACACTCGTTGCTTCACAAGGCAAAGGGCAAGGTTTTGAAATTCAAGCGAAAAAAGTGGAAGTGATTGGCTGGGTAGATGACCCAGAAACCTATCCAATATCTCCCAAACGACACACATTAGAATATTTGCGCGACGTTGCACATTTGCGTCCGCGCACTAACACCATTGGTGCGATGACGCGCGTGCGCGATTGCTTGGCAAAAGCCATACATCGCTTCTTTCACGAACGCGGTTTTTATTGGATTAGCACGCCCATTATCACGGCAAGTGATTGTGAAGGTGCCGGTGAGTTATTTCGTGTCAGTAACTTGGATTTATTAAACTTACCAAAAGATGACAAAAACCAAATTGATTTTAAAAAAGATTTTTTCGGTCGAGAAACGTATTTAACTGTATCAGGCCAATTAAATGTTGAATGCTACTGCGAAGCATTAAGCAAAGTGTATACTTTTGGCCCCACTTTTCGCGCTGAAAACTCCAACACCTCTCGACACTTAGCTGAATTCTGGATGATCGAACCTGAAATTGCGTTCGCTAACCTGCAAGATGATATTGCACTTGCTGATGATTTATTAAAATATGTATTAAAAGCTGTGCTAGATGAACGCGAAGACGATATGGCGTTTTTCGAACAACGTATCGACAAAACCTGTATTGAGCGATTAACAACAATTATCAACAACAAAATCGAAGTGCTCGATTACACCAGAGCAATTGAAATTTTAGAAAGCTGCAAAGAAAAATTTGAATACCCTGTCAGCTGGGGCATTGATTTGCAAACTGAGCACGAGCGTTATTTAGCTGAAAAATATGTGAATGGTCCTGTCGCCATTACAAACTACCCTAAAGAAATAAAAGCATTTTACATGCGATTAAATGATGACAACAAAACCGTGGCGGCGACAGATGTGCTAGTCCCCGGCATTGGTGAACTTATTGGTGGAAGCCAGCGTGAAGAACGCTTAGATGTACTTGATGCTCGCCTAAAAGCTTCAGATTTAGACCCAGAGCTCTACGGCTGGTATCGCGATTTGCGCCGTTACGGCACAGTCCCTCACGCGGGATTTGGCCTGGGCTTCGAGCGCTTAGTGAGCTACGCGACAGGCCTTAGCAACATCCGTGATGTGATCCCCTTCCCCCGCACACCCGGCAACGCGAGCTTTTGATATAAAAAATCAATAGATTACGACAAAAAATAGTGCAAAATTGAAGTTTAACTTCATTTTCGTTCCTTTTTGTGGTACATTAACCGCATGATTGAACGAAAAATCAAGGCAGAACTGCTAGCACTTGCCAATGACTACCCCGTCGTGACAGTGACAGGCCCCAGGCAAACAGGCAAAACCACCCTTGTCCGAGAAACCTTTTCCCACAAAGCCTACGTCAATTTAGAGCACATTGCGACACGTGATTTGGCGCTAACAGATCCAGAACGGTTTTTGGGGCAATACCCAAACGGTGTGATACTTGACGAAGTACAAAGAGCCCCATCATTACTCTCCTATGTACAAGTTATTGTGGACGAACACCAGAAAGGTGGCGAATTCATTCTCACAGGAAGCCAACAGCTTAATTTACATGCTGAAATTACACAATCTTTGGCAGGCAGAACTGCCTTACTTAAACTACTACCGCTAAGTTTTTCTGAATTACATACCTTCAAAACATTCCAGTCAGTCAATGAATATTTATTACATGGATTTTACCCTCGCATTTACCAAAAAAATCTTGAGCCTAGGCGAGCTTATCGAAATTATTTTGAAACTTATATCGAGCGCGATCTTAGACAATTATCAGCAATAAAGGACCTCAATAAATTCAAGCGTTTTATGAAACTTTGTGCGGGACGAATCGGGCAACTACTTAACATGGATGCATTAGGCAATGAAGTAGGCGTGTCAATACATACCATCTCCCACTGGATTTCGCTACTTGAGTCATCTTACATTATTTTTCTACTGCAACCTTATTTTGAAAACTTTGGAAAACGCAGTATTAAATCGCCTAAACTCTATTTTAACGATGTGGGTCTGGCTGCATATTTGTTAGATATAGAAACGACTGCACAAATGGATAGAGACCCTTTGCGAGGGCACTTATTTGAAAATATGGTTATTGTCGATTTTATTAAGCACCGACTCAACCAAGGGCTTGACCCTCAAATTTATTTTTATCGTGACAGCAAAGGACGTGAAATTGACATGATCTATAAATCGGGCGATCAACTTATTCCTATCGAAATTAAATCAGCTGAAACCTTTAACCGTCACTTTTTAAAACAGCTACAGTATTTTAAAAACTTGGTTGGCAAACGCATGCCAACCGGCTTCATTGTCTATGCCGGCAGGACAACGCAAGCGGTGAACGATTACCAATTGATATCATTTGATCAGCTAGAAAACATAGAAGACTTTATTTAACTAGTTTATATACCCGGCAACGCGAGCTTTTGATAACGTCTTAAGGTTTCCTTAAGCTTTTTCCATCATACTGGGTGTAGATCATCTAGAGACAAAAGGAGACCAATATGCCTCAGAAGCCAACCCCCGAACAAGCAGAACACGAAGCATTACAACGAGATCTTGATAAAGCCGCTGCAACAAACCAAACATTAAAGCAACAAATTGCCGCACTAAAAACACAACTTGCCGATCCAAAATGGCCGATCACCGCCTCACCTGAAGCACAAGCACATGTTGCGCCTGTCTTAGTAAAGGAGGATGGTGATCCTCAAACTGCTATGTTAAATACAATATCTCTCTTGATGAGCGAAAATGAACGCCTGGAAAAAGAACGTGACGAATTACAGGTGCAGTTAGGTCAGGCCAGCGGTGAACCGCCTGTTAAAGGTGCCAGCCTTGCGGCACGCGCCTCAGCTTTTTCACCCGAAGTACCGTGGCCCCGAGCCAATGGAGCAGCAGCGTCAGCAGGGCAAAACGCGCAATGCCAACCTAGTTAAAGCGCCTCATTTACCAGGCTGCGAGCTTGCGACATAACTGCATGCGCGTTGAATTTGGTTGATTTTAGACCAGTTTATTGTTAAGATGCGGCATACGAATAATAACAGAAATGAGGAGCCGCCATGCCGCATAACAAAACCGAAGAAAAACTCCAGCAAGAGAATCTTCGACTAGCCGCTCGGCTCAATCAATTAAACATAACGCAATCGACATTAAGACTGACACTCGCTGAGCTTGTAATCGCCAAAGATTCCGCCGCCGACGCAGAGCAGCGTTATGACACATTAAAAGCAACGTTTGACAAGCTCAAAGGTATGCTGACGGGCGACCCGTCTGCAATCGCTCTTTCACTCCAGTTTGCTGGTTTCACTACTGAAGGAGATGCGCAACTCACCTTGCAAACAGGGCGCAAAGAACGCCAATTGCTAACGGTGACTGGTGCTTCAGGTGATGCTTGGATTTGGCCTGATGAAGAGGATGGCGCACCCGACCCAGACGCATCAGAGTCTAGCAAGCTTGAAGCAACCTGCCGCCAACAATTGAGGTGCATCGAAAAAATAAAAATGAAAAATGCAGCCCTGACCAAACGGATCGAAGAGCTCAAACAAAATCAAGATCGCTACATACAAGTGGCAACAGAAAAAAGAGCGGCATACCATCAACTCGAAGCAGAATACACTGCGCTTGTCACCAAATTGCTAGGGGCTGTACGATTCAGTGGCGATGCACTTAAAGCCATTAAAACCGAATTATCTGGAAAAGAAGCACCAACACCACCAAGCTCACGTGGCAGTTTTTGGAATAGATTTTTTGCCAGCTCAGCCCCTCACGGCACTGGCGCAAGTGCTAGCGCACCAAAACCCCAATAACACAATAACCCTCGTTTAAACCGACACAAGGACGTGTGTGGTTCCTGGAGTAGACAACATATTGAGAATACCGATTTTTTACAATTCCGAGATGAGCTTCGCACCACTATTTAAATCAAGCTGTTACATACTAATCAGTGCGAGCAGTTAATAGCTTTCAAGGTTGACTTAAGGTTCTCTTAATGTTTCTCAGGTATCCTCTGAAACATACTAACTAAAAATAATAAAAAAATTGGAGAGCACCATGCCGCTTGCTGCAGCACATATCCTCGATAAACCATTAGAAGGGCTTTTTACCTTGGCTGATGATGATCAATGGGGAACCATCGAGACTAGCTTACGGGCAAACCGAGCCCTCCTCAAGCATCAAATATATGAAGGACCTGGAGGCTGCCCAATTGGACTCATCCATTATGCCTGCATGAAAAACAAAACGCCCTTGGTAACATTGTTGCTCGATATCGATCCTTCGCTTATTGACCTTGTCACAAAGGATCTTGTTTTTAAATTACCACCCATTCTCTTTACAGCGATTTTTGGCCATAAAGAGGCTTTTGATTTGTTGCGAGAAAGAGATCCAGAACAACTTCATGTAGCAGACGGTCTGGGTGGCACATTGATGCATGCTGCGGTTGCAAACGATCAGCTTGATTTCATGGTGCATTTACACACCGTCTACCCAGCATTGCTACACAAAAAAACTAACAAAAAATCTCTCCCTGCCGGCGAGATGTCACCACTAGCATTTGCGGTCTCTAAAGGTAAATACAAGGCTGCCAGCATGTTATTCAAACTCAGTTTGGATGCTTTGATGCATGCAAAAACGGATGACGGACGTTATGCTATTCACTGTGCCGTTAATAGCGCAGAAGAAAGTGCAGCAACGTCAACCAGACATTTTCATAATCCAGAAATTGGCATGGTGATGGAGCTCTTTATCGCGCAAGGTTATCAACCATTTGGCGCCGCAGCTCATATGGCACTTTTCACCAGCATGGTGGAAGACTATGTTGATGCGCTTGTTGATAATACAAAAACTGGCAGTGAGCAAATAGAGAGTACGCTTGCTCACTTGCGAGATCTCATTAAACCAACCCCTTATTTTCGTGCTGAAGGGCTAAATCCTAAATCCACCGACGCACGCGATGCGTTAATGCGCATCATGCAAGCTGATCCGCGCCCTGAAGAAGCTGACACTGAAGCAGAATTCTATGCGCCTGCTGCCGAAAGAGGTGTCGCCCCAACTCTTCATCAGGCTATGGCGCAACAGTGTGGTGATAGTTTTCCAGCAGACTTTATTCCGCTGGAGTGCTCTATTGCGTTATTTAAGCTAGTCCAAGATAAAATAGCAGAGCTAAAAGCAACACTTCCTGAGGCGCTAAAAGCAGAAAAACTTGCCCAACAAGCAGAAATTGCAGCACTAAAAGCAGAAATTGCAGCACTAAAAGCAGAAATTGCAGCGCTAAAAGCAGCTGGTCCAGCACGCACTGATGATGACAGCAATTTTGGCCCTCAAAGCGCTGCACTGCTTTCACCAGGCAATAGACAACAGCCAAGCGCAGCTAGCACTACGGTCCCCGACCACAACCAGCCTAGCTAACACGGGCAACCGGCTTGACAAGATCTTGCACTTGGACTAGAGTCTCGCCCCTGGCTTTGCATTGCTACGGAAGCCATCATGGAAACTCGATCCTACAAATTGGCTTGACCACTGTTCTGGAACCATTCAGCGCGTCGCCACTACCTGACTGATAAATAACGATAATTGCGTGTTAACGATGAAAAATATGCTGCGACAATTATGCCACTTTGAATGGCACGACCAACGAGCAACCTTTAAATTGGCATTGCCGATCATGCTTGCCCAATTGGTTTATGCGCTCGGCCCATTCGTTAATACGTTTTTCGCTGCCAAACTGGGCCATCAAGCGCTGGCTGCAGCGGCATTAGTGAGCGTAGTGTTTTTTACCTTGGCTTCACTGGGTTGGGGAGGATTATCTTCAGTCGGCATCCTTTCTGCGCATCACTACGGTGCTAGAAAATACGAAAACATTGCGCAGGTATTTCAACAGGGCTTGGTGGCAGCTATTGTCATTAGCATTCCAACCACATGGCTTATGTATGACGCACCGCAAATCATGTTGTGGTTAGGCCAAAACCCTGCGCTTGTTAAACTTGCTACACCTTATTATCACGCACTAGCATGGGCAATGCCGACCATGTATCTTGGTGTTGTACCCATTGAAACCTTAGTGGGCTTGGGCAAAACAAAAATTATTTTTATATATAGCCTCATTGAAACACCCCTGAACATTTTAATTAAATATGCACTCGTGTTTGGCAAGTGGGGTGCGCCCAAACTCGGATTAGCGGGTATCGGCTGGGGTATTGCCATTATCTGTTGGGTATTTTTGTTTATGTATTTGTTCTACACCATGTGGGAATTGCGAAGCATAGCACTGTGGCAATGGCGAAAACAAGATTGGAATCATTTAATGGAAATTTTTCATGTGGGTTGGCCAATGGGCTTAACTTATTTAATTGAAGTCGGTTTCTTTGGTTTCATGGTCGTGACGATGGGACATTTTAGCAACCAGGCGTTAGCCGGTTATCAAATTGCAGTGCAGTTTATGGGTTTTGTTGCATCGTTAGTTTTTGGCATTGGTCAAGCAACCACTAGCCGTGCTGGTCGAGCACTTGGCGCGCAAGATAAACCACTCGCGCATCAGGCCAGCATGTCAGGCATTCAAGTTGGTTGTTGGCTATCATGCATTATCGCGCTAGCATTTATTTTATTTCCCAACTGGATTATTGGCATCGACATTAATCCACACTTGCATGAAAATTTAAGCGTCGTTTATTACGCCAAATGTTTTTTGATTTTTGCGGCCATTTTTTTATTGCTCGATAGCACACGAACCATTTTAACCTGCATTTTAAGAGCATACAAAGACACGCGATTTGCTATGTATAGCAGTTTAATTGGTTTTTGGTTAATCGGGAGCTTGTGTGCACTATTATTAGCCTATATATTTAAATTGGGCCCATATGGATTAATACTTGGTAATTCGGTTGGACTAATTAGCGCCACATTGATTTTACTGCTACGCTATTTTAAGAAACATTATCATGCTCAAATCATTACTGACAATTAACAAAACCGAACACAGCGCACTGTTCCGTTTGGCCCTGCCGATGATGTTATCTGAGATCATTTTTAGCTTAGATACGTTTTTAAATAATTTATTTGCTGCGCGATTGGGTCATGAAGAACTGGCCGCACAAGCGCTGCTATCACTTCTCTTTTTCACCTTCTCAGCCGGTGTGTGGGGATTTTTTTCAGGTTTTGGTGTGTTAATGGCACGACATTATGGCGCAAAAAATTCAAGCAATGTTGCTCAGATTTTACAGCAAGGGATATGCTTATCTCTTCTCATCAGCGTTGTTGAAAGCATATTCATCTGGCATGCACCAAGCGTATTTACGCTATTAGGCCAAGACCCTAAAATTGCTCACTTAAGTCAAGGTTACGCGCACGCCTTAGCTGTTGGTGTATTTGGCTTGAACCTATACTCTATTTCAGCAGAGTTTTTAGTGGCAACAACCAAAACAAAAATGATTTTTTGGATCAGCATTATCGAAACCCCGCTCAACATTTTATTGAAATATGGATTGACCTTCGGAAAACTTGGTTTGCCCAAAATTGGCTTGGCCGGTTTAG
>PANR01000030.1 GCA_002707695.1 Legionellaceae bacterium | reverse complement strand
TTTTGCTATCCTATTAAGCGTGTTTTTGGTGACACAACTCGCTACTGATGCAACTGTCTACAAACTTACAAGCTTTGATCACATTACCCTCTCTGCCGCGTCGCTCATTTTTCCGCTCACTTATCTGATAGCAGATATCACCGCGGAAGTTTATGGTTATCGAATGGCTAAAAAATTAATTTGGATTGGCACCATCAGCAACATTGGTTTTTCATTGCTTGTCAGCAGCTTATTAAAGCTACACTCACCTTTAAGTTGGCATTTGGCTATCGCTTATCACGAAGTTTACAACCGTTTGACCTTTCGATCTATTGTGCATGCACTTCTTGTGCCATTTAGTTATTTTGTTGACATTTACTTATTGAGTAAGTGGAAGATTTTGTTAAAAGGTAAATATTTTTGTTTGCGGAGCGCGGTGTCTACTATTATCGGCGATATTATTTTTTCAGTACTCATGGTCATGATAACCTGGTGGAAAAGCGATATTAACGCCCCTATTGTCGAGCTAGCGATAGCCACCAGTGCGGTGAAATTCATTTGGGCGTTGCTGGGGGCATATCCTGCAATGCTGATAGTTTCATTAATAAAAACAAGCGAAAATGTCGATGTCTATGACTATTATACGAACTTTAACCCTTTCAGATAAAGCAAAGTGACCCCATCAACTTGAATTCCTTTAAACTGCTACTATAATAAAAGTAAATTTGGAAGGGAAAGCCAGATGAATAAAACAGCAGTTGTGACAGCAATGCTTGCCATCACCATCGCGACAGCATACGCAAGCACGCCCGTTAATCAGCAAATCACCGACACGGTCACACAAAGTAATGTTAAGGCAGTGAGTGAAGCTCAGGCTGCGCCACAGACGAACGCTTTATCAGACAACACAACCTACGTTTATCCAACGAAAACCCCCACACCTTCAGAGTATTTCAACAGCATCCAGACAGGTGAAATATTATCAGCACCCGAGATGCTGCGAGAGGAATAACGAAACACTAACTTTTGACAAACTGCTCACGCAGCTTGTGAACTTTGTCTCGCAGTTTAGCAGCTTCTTCAAACTCCAAATCTTTGGCATGCTGCCGCATTTGTTTTTCAAGTGCTTGGATTGTTTTTTCAAGCTCGTGAGGCGTCATAATTTGGTATTCACGTCGCTCTTCGGCAGCAAATAAAAACCCATCTTGCTCCACTTCTTCACGCGCACCCTCCATAATATCTTCCACACGTTTTTCAATAGTTTTTGGAGTGATACCATGTTTTTTATTATAAGCCTCTTGTTTTTCTCGGCGACGGTTTGTTTCGTCAATGGCACGCTGCATGGAACCTGTTATTTTGTCCGCGTACATAATCGCTTTACCATGTAAATTACGCGCTGCGCGGCCTATTGTTTGAATGAGCGATCGATCAGATCGCAAAAAACCTTCTTTATCAGCGTCTAAAATAGCAACTAGCGAGACTTCCGGCAAATCTAAACCTTCGCGCAACAAGTTAATTCCGACCAACACATCAAATTTACCTAAACGTAAATCACGCAAGATTTCCACACGCTCAACGGTATCAATGTCAGAGTGCAAATAACGAACCTTTACACCATGTTCAGACAAATATTCCGTGAGATCCTCCGACATACGTTTCGTTAATGTCGTCACCAGCACGCGTTCATTACGTTCAGCACGTTTATTAGCTTCGGATAATAAATCGTCAACCTGTGTGGAAACAGGTCGAATTTCGATTTCAGGATCCACCAACCCCGTTGGACGAACGACCTGTTCAGC
Organism: Legionellaceae bacterium; assembly: GCA_002707695.1. GTDB lineage: Bacteria > Pseudomonadota > Gammaproteobacteria > UBA12402 > UBA12402. The sequence continues at coordinate 15,535 of PANR01000030.1, read as the reverse complement.
CACTGCATCAGAGCGTTCTTGCTCATAAGTGCCTGGCGTTGCAGAAATATAAACAGCTTGTGGTGAGAGCCTCTCAAATTCTTCAAATTTTAACGGGCGATTATCCAACGCTGATGGCAAACGAAACCCATATTCGACCAGCGTTTCTTTACGCGAACGATCACCACGATACATGGCGCCAAGCTGTGGAATTGTCACATGCGATTCATCAATAAATATCAATGCATCACCCGGCAAATACTCAATTAAAGTCGGTGGTGGCTCGCCCGGATGGCGACCTGACAAATAACGCGAGTAGTTTTCAATGCCAGAACAATAACCAAGCTCCTTCATCATTTCGATATCAAAATGAATGCGCTGAGACAAACGCTGTTCTTCTAATAATTTATTCGCTTTTTGTAACTGCTCGAGCCGATCTTTTAGCTCATCCTTCACATCATCAATCATATCTAAAATCGTTTGGCGTGATGTGACATAATGTGATTTAGGAAAAATGGTCACGCGCGGCATTTTTTTGATAACTTCACCAGTGAGCGGATCAAAATAACTTAAACTTTCAATTTCATTATCAAATAATTGAATGCGAATGGCATTATCTTCGGATTCAGCAGGAAACACATCAATCACATCACCACGCACACGATAGGTTGCACGCACCAACTCAACATCGTTCCGTGTATATTGCAGCTCGGCTAAACGCCTTAATAAATCGCGCTGATTGATCAAATCGCCGCGCGACAAATGCAGCACCATCGCGAAATAAGCTTTCGGATCACCCAAACCATAAATTGCTGAAACCGTTGCCACAATGATGGTATCACGACGTTCTAAAATCGCTTTGGTTGCCGATAAGCGCATTTGCTCAATGTGCTGGTTCACCGCGGCATCTTTTTCAATAAAGGTATCGGTTGAAGGCACATAGGCTTCTGGTTGATAATAATCATAATAAGAAACAAAATATTCCACTGAATTGTTCGGGAAAAATGCCTTCATCTCACCATAAAGTTGCGCGGCTAAGGTTTTATTGGGCGCCAACACTAATGCAGGGCGCTGCACTGCCTCAATGACATGCGCCATTGTGAAAGTTTTGCCTGAGCCTGTCACACCTAGCAACGTTTGTTTGGCGAGACCCGCCTCAATTCCCTCAACCAATTGTTTAATCGCCATCGGTTGATCGCCAGCGGGCGTGTATTTTGATTGAATTTGAAATTTTTTGCTCATTTTTTGATTGTAAATCATTATACCGACCAACACCACTGATCTTTAGACAAAAAATCACGCCACAAATTGACGCCTTATGCATTTTTTATTAGAGTCCCAAAAAAATAACTGATTAAATGCACTCACATATTTATCATCATACGAGGAGAAAACATGAAACCTGACACCACTGACCATGCCAAAGTCGAGGATCGGCTGAAACTTGAACGACTTTGCCAGGAGTTACCATCGCCTCCAGCTCAACCAGAAACTCGAGACTCTCTGGAAGAATTCCTAACTACGCTCGAAGCATTAATGAAGCAGATCGCTGATTACGATGCTTCTATGGATGAGACACGAAAACTTTTGGACGAAACTAAGGCTCAGTTTGCTGAAACTCAAAAACGTGTCGACAACCTCCAAGCTAAACTACCTCAATCAGTAGAAAAAAAATCCTCGCGCGACGAAGGGCATGAAGCACGACAGCTTTTGGCTGCATCAACCCATTTTTCACATCAACCATCAAGCGGGACAAAACATGAAGAAATTGAGATGTCTTCGTTAGCAAACTCGCCTAAGCAAGGTTAGAAACTTGCAAAATCACCCTCCCCTGATTATTATGAATCAAACAATCAGGGGAATTATTAATGACTCAGCCACTCTCACAACGCATTCAATCAATCAAACCATCTGCCACGTTAAGCTTGAACGCCAAAGCTAAAGCGCTAAAAGCTGAAGGCAAAGATATTATTAGCCTCAGCGTTGGTGAACCAGATTTTAATACGCCCGAAAACATTCGTGCAGCGGCAATTAAAGCGATTAATGAAGGTAATAATCATTACACACCTGTCGATGGCACGCCTGCCATTAAAGATGCAATCATTAAAAAATTCAAACGTGACAATAAACTTGATTATCAAGCCGATCAGGTGATGGCAACAACTGGTGGCAAACAAGCGATTTTTAACTTGTTAATTGCCATGCTTAACCCAGGGGATGAAGTGATTATTCCAGCGCCTTACTGGGTGTCTTATCCCGATATGGTTGTACTCAATGGCGGCGAGCCTGTCATCATTACGGCTGATGCTAAGCAACACTTTAAAATCACTGCAGAACAACTTGATCGAGCGATTACTGATAAAACCAAACTATTTATGCTTAACAGCCCCTCTAACCCCACTGGCATGGCGTATAGCAATGACGAGCTCAAAGCCATTGCTGATGTGCTTTTAAAACACCCTCATGTTTACTTGATGTCAGATGATGTCTATGAACATATATTATGGGATAAAGCCAATACTCAACACATTTTAAATCTTTGCCCTGAGTTATACGAGCGCACAATTATTGTGAACGCCGCTTCAAAAAGTTATGCCATGACCGGCTGGCGCTTAGGCTTTGCTGCAGGACCAAAAGACATTATTGGCGCGATGAAAAAAGCACAAGGGCAAAGCACCTCAAACCCTTGCTCCATTGCACAAGCTGCAGTGGTAGAAGCTTTAAGCGGCGATCAATCTTGCCTCGATGAATTTTGTCGTATTTTTAGGGAGCGCCACGACGCTGTATTAAAACGCCTACAAGCGATGGATGGCGTTGAGGTTGGGCCAGCTGATGGTGCTTTTTATCTTTTTCCCAATGTGGCCAAGGTGATTCAAAAACTGGGGTTAAAGGACGATGCCGAGCTTTCAGCATTATTGCTTGAAAAAGCCGGTGTTGCTGTTGTGCCTGGCAGCGCATTTGGCTTGGCCGATCATCTTCGACTCTCTTATGCGCTTGATCTTGAGACCTTAAACAAGGCGATGGATTGTATCGAAAAGGTTATTTAACGCATTTTCGCATCCCTGTTGTCATTCCCGCGCAGGCGGGAATCCAGTCTTGTAGCCCGGATGAAGTGCATCGCACGTAATCCGGGAAAATCAATCCAGCATTGCACTTCATTCTATGCGGGCTACTTGCTGCCGCCATTCCCACACTCCCATTGTCATTCCCGCGCAGGCGGGAATCCAGTCTTGTAACCCGGATGAAGTGCATCGCACGTAATCCGGGAAAGTCAATCTCCCGCTTTCAAGCGAAGCAGGAAGGCTATAATCCAATAAAATCAATTAGTTAAAAACATAATTTCAACTTCCCGATATGGGCCAATTGTACGAATTTACTTACACGAACCTGTTGACATTTTAATCAATTTGGGTAAAATACGATCAATTATGATAACAAAAAGGTAATGTTATGCCCAAATCAAAAGCAGGCGCTATGCCAGAAGCCGCAGCGGAAAAATTATCTGCTGAGCAAAAAATTAGACAAAAACAAATTAAAGACAAGAAAGATGAAAACCATGAAAAACCAACTATTTACGTCGTTGGCACACCACAAGCCATAGAAAAATTTTATGGCCGCAAAGGATTCTCAGCGATTCAAGGATTCTCAGATTATGGAAATAGCACCCATGCGGTTATCAAAAGGGCTATATTTGTTGATAAAAAAAATGGCGATTCATTTTATCTCCCTAGCACTCATAATACGTCTATTCCACTTAAGGAAACGTATCACGCTATTGTTGTATTGCTCGAAAAAACTCTCTCGAATCTGGCAATAGGAGTGCAAATGATTCACGATGGCAACATTACTGAAATCAAAGCAAAATTTGACAGACCCGAAGCTCTTGAGGATTTAAACTCAATCTTGTTGACTGACCGTGAGCTAGCAGCTAAAGGCATTTCAACTTATGCAGAACTGGTAGCCTATATTCAAGCAGACAATACGCATGATGCTGCGGTAGCAGTCAAAAGAGAGAAACTAAGCGCAATTCTCAAGGCCCTTGACATCAATCCAAGCCACGGATTTCTTGCTGCACTTGACGAAAGAGGTTTAGATCAATATATCGAAGCCTACAGAAAACTCCTTCAGAAACAAGCAGAAAACCCCGCAGTGGCTGATGCACATAACGCGCAAGCTTCTAGGGAAGCTATAGTTCAAAAAAGAATCCAATTAGCCGCGCTTTACGGCGCTCTTGGCACCCTAGCTGATGACAGACTCATCGATGAGCACACAGAAGCACAATTGGATGATTTAATCGCTGTCATCGAAGACCGTGTTGTTGAGAAAAGAGCAGCAGATGAACAGGCATTAAAAGCTGCGGAAGCATATGACACCTTTGATGCTGAAGAAAATTACAGGGAAATGGTTAGAGGTTTAGCTGAGAAATGTGAAATTGAGTTGCCAGAAGATTTTGACTTCATGCGACTTGATGAACTCAGAGCATTTAAATCCGAAATTGACGAGGCAGTTGTTGAACGCATGAATCAAGCGTCAGCTGACGCAGAAATATCAGGTGATGCTGAATCAGATGAAGCAACCGATGCGCATCAAGAAGCTGCAGCAATGTTAGCTGGAGAGAATGATGGGGTTGTAGGACACGAATACCTTGTCACCCCCGAAGAAGCTGCTGACAGTTTTGAAAAATTAGATGAAGCTGAAATTGAATCGGCAACAGAAGCTGGTAGAAAAGCTGAGGTGGTTGTTGCCGGCAAACTATCAGCTCAATTCTATGGAGAAAAAGACGCTTCTTCACTCTTTGGGCACTCTGAAAGAGCTGAAAAAATTGCCCGTGCAAATGACCCTAGAGCACCTGAATATCTTGATGCCAGCCTCTAAAAACAAGCCGCCCTCTTGCAAACTTGATCCCCCGCTATTATGATGGTCAGCATCATAATAATGGAGGATCACGTTATGGCCGGAAGTTCATTTGACCACCCGCACGTGCAATTTACTGCACAGCAAAGAATCAACATGAAAGCGCTTAATTTCTTACTCAACAACGCCGCCGAATGGGAAAAAGTCGCCGAGTATCGCCAGTCTATCATTAGCTATATCAATGACGCCAACGATGACGATGATGTTTTACATACCGTTTATCGAGAGCTCTTGCTAGCCAATCCCAGGCCTGACTTGTCTGAAGATGCTAAAAACATCTTTCGTGAACTCATAGCAGCGCTCGACCAATCACGGCCTGATCTTTTTCCCCTGCACGAACCTGCACCGGTCGCTGTGGCGCCAGCTGCCCAAAGACCTGCCAACTAAAAACGTAGGGCAGAACAAGTGCAGGATTCTGGCTGAAAACCGCTTGACCCACGCGGACCAGATCAGTAGTATTCTCGGACCGTCGCAAATGGAATGGCTGGGCACCGCCCAGCGCCAAGGAAGGCACGGTTGCTACCTTCTCGTTCCCCGGTAGCTCAGTGGTAGAGCAGTTGACTGTTAATCAATTGGTCGCAAGTTCGAACCTTGCCCGGGGAGCCATTTAAATAAAACAATCCGCTTTATGCGGATTTTTTTATTTTAACGACCTGATCTGCTTCAAGCTTGCGACCAATTAATCAAGATAAATTCGCAAGTTTGACAAAAACGGCAGGATAGCCGTTTTTGAACAGCAGAGCATAGCGACGCTGGCCCGAAGGGCGAGCAGCCAGGACGGCTGCGAGTAGCCTTGCCCGGGGAGCAAATTCCCTGTTGTCATTCCGCACTTGATGCGGAATCCAGTCTCGTAGCCCTGATGAAGTGCATCGCGCGTAATCTGGGAAAATCAATCTGCATTCCATGCGGGCTACTTGCTAGCAGAAATCTTTTCTAGCAAGCTTAATGATTTATCAGATTTTTTAGCACTCATGTTTTTATGCACTATCTTGAAAATGTCCAGCCGCGTATTCATGAAGAACGCTGGCAATAAAGGTTTGATAAGGCAGGCCCTTGTAAGCTGCTTTTTGCTTTATCCGTTCTAAATCACTGCTAGAAATACGAATATTGACGCGTGTATCTTTACGCAAATACTTATCAGCAGCCTTCTGAGCCAACAGAATTTCCTCTTTTAGGTTGTCAACACTCTTGAGCGCATGATTATCTAAAGCATCATCAAGCGCATCAGAAAGTTCTTGTTCTTCAAGATCTAACTTGATCAGTTTTTTTGACATGATTTGTACTCCCAACATATTTACGCGTTAATTTCCTGTGAGGAAAAATTGTTTTTAAAAAAATCGTCCCTTTATCTTTTTTGACAAAAGGCACAACATAGACATAACAATTCATTAGCAGTACATACAGTTTCTGGTGAGGATACTTTGCAATATTGGGATGCGGAATGATATCCAACACCTTACCCGATTTTATTGCCGCAATAACCTCATCAAAGCTTATGTCACGCTCCTTAATTAATTGCCGATTTTTCTCATCCGAAAAATCAAACTGTTCATCATCCATATTCATCTCGAAAATTGTAGCACAATGTGTGCATTATGGCAACAATTTGTTAGCTAAGGCACAGAAAGAAAGAGCTCCATTGGCGCAGCAATCCAGCACCTGCCTGCTGTAAAACCATAATTTATTGTTTTTATTGATTTTTAAACTGCCAGGAAACCAACATAGACAAGCAAATATGCCCTAGTTGAAATCCAGCTGATCAGCGTATTCTGCTCTAAATGCGAGCACCTCTTCCCTATACAAAGCTCGGAACTTGACTAGTTTGGGGAGCCAACTCCTTGTTGTCATTCCGCACTTAATGCGGAATCCAGTCTCGTAGCCCGGATGAAGTGCATCGCACGCAATCCGGGGAAATCAATCTCCCGCATTGCACTTCATTCCATGCGGGCTACTTGCTTCTATAATCCTGAGTTTTTAATTAACCACCAGACCCCTGCCTTCGCAGGGGTGACAACTTAACACTCAGGACACTCAGGGGCGACAGCATCGTAGCACGGCAGGACAGCGGTTTTTGAACAGCCATAATGTTTCTCATCCAGAATATTTAAACTTTACATACCACGCATAGGCATTAACAAATAAAGAAAAGCTATAAGATATTGCCAAGGTCCATTCATGAACGATAAGCACATACAACACTAAGCAACTAAAAGAAAATTGTCGAATGGCTAATACGCCATGAGACAAGCCTCGCGAACTTTTTAACTTATGCATTAACCTTATTTGCGGCACCATGACCAACGAAGCCTCAGCGCCCGCAATCCAAGCAAGTATGTTCGGCCAAATGGAAAACATCTAGGCTACATCCTTATCAAACTCAACGTAACCTATGTAATCTTTGTATTTAAACATGTTTAACTCCCGCTGCACTCAAAAAGCGTCTCATTAATACAACTGCATCCTTATCAGCTTCTTTCTTGGGGTGAGCTCGATGAAACGGGGAAATCAATCTCCTGCATTGCACTTCATTCCATGCGGGCTACTTGCTATTTGCTTTCGCTGCTTCCCACTCGGATCCATTTTTCAAAACATATACCATGACCACATGCTCAACTAACAAATGGATAACGCCGCTACATGCTTCATACTGCGCGCCAGAATCAGCGCCCATCACGCGATAAAAAGTGGCTAAACGACCTTCCGACATACCATCGTCAGAAAGACTGCCGCCAGAACTTCGGTCAAGATAAACTTCATTCTCGACCCAATAGGCATTGTGTAAAGTTATATAGCGTTTTTTAGCAACATCATTATTAAACCAAAGCTCTAAATCAGACTTATGCAGATAACCACGATAACTATTTACATGATTGGTACCCTTGTTAGTTTCAAGCTGCACCCAAATCTTATCATCATTCATCAACACCCCCTCTTTACCAAAATCATTAGCCATTAACCTATCATCTCATTTTCAAAACAACCAGGCCATGACAATACATCCTTGCTCCGCCCACCATATTGTGCTAAAATAGAACCAATAAAGTCAAAAAAACACTTAAATATCAATAAATAGAACAAATAATAATTTTAATATGTCAAAAAATTCACTCTATACAAAAAACATCAATTATTCGAGCAGCAAGCTGGCGGCCTTTTTGCAGCTTATCTTTTTATCCACGGCGCTAAGCCTTTGGTTGGATTATTTATTTAAAGACAATTCGACGAAAGAAGATCATATTTTTGGTTACTATTGTCTGTGCTATTTCGGGCCTATTCTGCTTAACACAGGCTTTCACGGCTATGAAGTTTGCACGAATCAACCCGTATCGAGCGATAAAAAAAGCATTGCTAATATTGTATCTGCAATACTCAATGGCATTGCAGGTGCTGCTTTTCTTGAGTTTGCAATTAAATCTCAATTTATTCCACTGATTGCAGGCAGCGTAATCTATCCGCTTGATCCAGTGGTGCGTGCTGTACAAGCAGTTTGCCAGCTTGTTGAGAAGCAAAAACCAAGCCAACCCAGCCTTTCAATTCAAGAAGCAACATTAGAATCAGCAAATCTGAGCGACGCTTGGTGCTCAACCTTCTCCGTCTCAGCGAAATTTTACAAAGGCTACCAGTATATTAACCCACTACTCTACTTATTTGGCTCAGCCATATGGGCCTACTGGAGCGTTCATACAGACGAAGGCTTTGAGCACTTTTTAGGGAACCTCTTCTTTTGCGCCAATGCACTCACACATCTTTCTGACGAATGGGAGCTTTTCCAGGCTTGTCTCTCGAGATGCCAATCTGCTGAAAACGAGGAAAAAACAGGTCTATTAGAAACAAGCCCTGCATAAAATTCATCAATAAATGAAAACAATGCATTATACTTTTCAAATAATTCAGGTACGATACGCTTAATTCCACCAATAATAAGTAGAGAGAATAATTACTATGAAAGGCTTTGTACCAGTAAAACAACAACATATTCATCCACTTAATGACATTATTGACAACCATGCACTTGCATTCACTCGTCTCGAAAAACTATGCGTAGCGGCTATTTTCAGTGTCAGTTCAGTTGTTTCTTATTATGCAACCGAAGCGTTTGGCACCTATGCTGGCCAAGGATCTGATTTAGTGCCCTACATTGGCAACTCTAAAAAAATGAATGAAGAACTTGCAGGGCCAGCGGCATGGAGCACAAACTTTGTTTTATCGCAATACATGTTCATCGTTATTGCAATGGGTATGGTTAAATTTGCCAAACACAGACGTTTCGCCCAACAACACAATATCGAACAGGAACCTTTGATTAAGCACGGATTAATTTTTACAGCAAAATTACTTTATTCTGTACTACCAGCACTCACCCTTTCGTTGCTTGCCCCAATAGGAACAGCGAGCTTCTACCTCATGATCGCGACCTACACTTTTCAACAAGCTTATGGCTTAAATACATTTAATCGTCTACATAATCTATACAAACATTACTCATCACCATCTAACAATAACGTTGAAATAGATACAGAAGCCTCACCAATTCTTTCAAAAAGCGATACATATGAACGCTTAATCTACGCTGCAGAGCATCCTGAAGTCTTACAAGGGTCAACCGATGCCTATACCACGTTAGAAAATATTAAACTGCCTAACCATAACAATGCAAGAGACAACAAATGGTTAACAAGAGCTATCCTTCACCCCCTCACCATGGCTTGCCAAACTATTTCAGTTTACGGATTTTTTGCGCTGGCAGGTGAAGCAACGATGAAATTAAGTGAATGGTGGGGCATGGGCATCGAAGAGAGATCTAATCTTTTTTATGCGACAAAAGTTTTTGTTTTTTTCCCGTTTTATATGCTCAATGCTGAATTAACTATTGATGTAACTGAACAAATCATACAACTACCAGAAAAGCTCAAAGAGATAAGCAACACGTTTAAACAAGGTGAAACAGTGCCCATTTTGGTTGAAATATCAAGAATGCTGTTATTAAGCCTTGCGACCCTATTATCATTTGAATCAGCTGCCACTTCTTTAGAACTGAATAAAAATTACGGCATTGGTGATTGGTCAATTTGGCCAACCACGGTGGGTGTTACGATGTTTAACGTTTTTGCGCTCATGGAAATCATTAATAATTGCGCTGACACAGCGCTCGAACACTACCATTACACGCCTGAAACACGTAAAGAGCTGGGTGCCATTCGAGAAGCTGGGCTCTTTTGTCAGGCGCAACACAAGACTTTTCAGCAAAACCTTCCAGAAGCCTCTGCCTTAAAAACAATGCGTGCACCAAATTAATGATCAACAAGCTGAAACTAAAGCCTAAGACTTCAGCCTCAGCTTAATCATTTCTTTGCGGGGCTTGCAATAAGTTTCACGAATACCGAACAACACCACAAAAAGTGAAATCAGGCAGAATATTGGCATTAAGGTAAAACCAAATGTAAAATTATGGGGTGTCAGTACTGTGAGTTTGACACCCGGCCCTGCGGACAAATAAACAAAGTAACTAACAACCGGTGGAATAATCGCGCCAAACAGCGTGATCGCGCCGTTATTTAATCCTAGTGCAGTTGCACGCGTTTCAAGATCAACATGTTCTGCAATTGCAGCAAAACCAACATTTTGTCCTGATCCTGCGATACCAAGCCCAAAAAACAATACACCATAAAACCAATGCACATGATCAAGCGGCAAATAAACAATTGCAGCGGTAACAACCAAACCTAGCAGAGAACAAAACACTAAAGCGGGTTTTCTGCGTTTGGTAAAATCTGAAAACGCGCCCAGCGAAGGACAACCAACGGCATAACCAAGCCAGGCAAGCGATACCATGGTCGCCGCTAAGCCCTGTGACAAGCCGCGTACTTGCAAATACTCAGTTCCCCATATTGCACCTAGCAATGCGACAGAAATATACGTGCATGCCGAATAAGCGGCAATGAACCACGCCTGATTATTGCCAGCAAGCCTCAACAAGCGTGTTTTTAGTGGCTCTTCTTGTTTTAAAAAAATCAATTCACGCTCACCGCCTCGTGGTTTGCTTTTGACAATAAATAAAATTAACACTGATAATATGACGCCAAAAAAACTGATATCAGTCAACGCTGTGCGCCATGTGTCGTGAAGATGTTTCATCATGGCAATAAGCGGGCCACCCGCTAATAACGGCCCCATTGTGCCAATAAATTGTGAAGCACCGGCAAACAAACCAAATAACCGTCGTGGAAACCATGTTACTGCGATCACCAACAAACATACAAATGCAAAAGATGAGCCAAACCCCATCAATAAACGACTAATTAGTGCGGTGACAAACCCCGCTGAATGTGCAAACAAAAAAGTTGCGCCGGCACAAACCAGTGTTGCAAATATCATAATAATTTTAACACCAAATTTATCTGCCAAAATACCAACGGGAATTTGCATGAACGCATAAGCTATATAATAGGCAGAGCCAATAATGGCAAAGCTCTCTGCGTTTAGCTTTAAATCAGGAATAACTTGATGGGCCACACTACCCACAAACGTTCTTAGAAAAAACTCGTAGAGAAAAAACAAAGCCCCTAAGCCCCAAATTGCAAAGCCTAATACTGAAAAAACTGGTTTAGACGATTGATCAGACATAGCTTACTCAGGCTTTGCATTTTTGAAATGCTTAGTACTCTTTTCTTTCCAAGCTTCTAAATGTGTTGCTGCGTGCTCCATTTTAGGAAAAATAGCCAACTGAAATAGCCCCTCACCTTCATAAACAAGCGGCAGGTTGTTTTTGCCTACAATAATAGCATCTTCTGGGCTTTCAACGGTTACGTCATGAGCTGCACCGAAAGGATCTTTGATCACACAAAGCGTCTCACCTTTTTTGATAAATTGGCCTAACTTGTGCGTAGAATGGCTGACGCCACTGACTGATGCACGAACCCATATGTTTTGCTCGGCAAAAAAACTTTTAAGCATGGTTTCTTTATTTGTCGGTTTTTCTGGCAACATTGATAAAGTTCGCATGATATTGACAATGCCTTTTACACCTGTTTTTATCGAATGCTCATCAAATCGCATCGCCTCACCCGCTTCGTACAACAAAAAGGGCTTGTTCTTTTTAATCGCCATGGCACGGAACATGCCTTTTTCACACGGCATATCTGATATCACAGGCGCATTAAATATTTTGGCTAATGATTTTGATTTCTCATCTTTAAATGAAGTATAAATTTGTGGCAAATTCGTATAGTTAATAAAGCCTGTTTGCAAATCCAAACAAACATCAGCCTTGCTAAAAATTTCTTGAGTGAATATATGCGCCATTCTCGCCGCATGAGTACCTGCTTTAGAACCTGGAAAGCAGCGATCAAGATCAACGCCACCTGGCAAATATCTCGAACGATTAATAAGCCCATAAACATTCAGCACAGGAATTGCGATCAGCGTACCCGCGAGGCGTTTGACACTGCTCTTCTGCAATAATCGATTGATAATTTCCGTGCCATTGAGCTCGTTACCATGCATGGCTGCTGTAATCAGCAAACAAGGGCCTGCCTCTTTGCCGTGTATCACTTTAATTGGCATATACAGGGGCGCACAACTAAACAACTCAGGCAATGGCAAGGCTAGCGATAAGCTTTCACCAGGGTGAATGGTTTCATTACATATTTGAATAGACGAATTCTTCACAGTCGTACCTATAGTTTAATCGGAAAATTTCTGTATAAAAATGAACAAATAGATCATATTGGTTCACTATTCTATCTATTTTGTCGACAAATAACAAGTGCGCTTAACTCTCAGGGCGGATATTTTAATAAACATCAAAGAAGAAATACTGTTTAACACATTGATTAAACAACAAAAAACCCCGGCAAGCGGGGTTTTTGTTTTATTGGCTACACCTTACAGCGCTACACAATGCAGACTGCCAAAGAGTTTGAATAAATGAAGCGTAATCGCCTGCCTTGCTGGATTAACAAACTCATGGCCACAGGCGACATAATCTTGACCACTGCCAGGTCTGCGTATCGCAATGTGGTAACCCACGACTTGATACCCAGGGGCAAGTTGCTGCCAGTTAGGCGCCCAGTCAGACCAGCCACTCTCAATAGGCTTGCTTTCATGGTCATGTCTAGTACTTGCTTTTGAATCGTCACAAGTACCCGCCGTTGACGAACAAGCATCGGCATCGACGACAAAATTATGATCAGTTACTTGCTGCCCAACGGTTAAGCTCACATCATGCAGCTGAGGCACAGCTGCTAATGCTGTTGAAGAAAGACTTATTGCTAAAAACAAAGGAAGGTATTTTTTCATCACTGTACTCCTGTAGTTGCGATGGCTCGATTATCGCAAATTAACAAAAATACAGCAAGTCTTACTGGCGCCACTGCTTGCATTCAGCTTTATGATGATGCCGCCAATCTTCTTTTTGGCATGTAGAATTACAAAACATAGCTAACTTACATTGTGAGCAACGGCTCAATTCTTTAGACGGTTTAATCTGAAAACAGCGCCAACAAAAATCCATTGTTTCCAAATCTAATCTGCTGACAGAGTCCAACAAAAGATAAGCCAGCACTTCAGGATTATCAGCATTAGCTTCTTTCACTTCTTGAAGAAAATCTGAAACTGGGGTCCTCATCATTTTCTCTACCCACGGGGCAGTCTCAACGAATGCTTTTGAGGCTTGCGCCCGAGATTCTTTATCACGCTCACCAGCTGGAACCCGATAGTCACGCAACAACTTGCCTCTATCTGTGCAATGAAATGAGTAAAAGTTCTCAGATGCAGAAACGAAATTAAAGACACCTGCGGTTTCCCCTGGTTTATACACGGGCTTCGCGCTCAGAGACATCAATTGTGGCTTAGGCGAAAACTTACTACGTATCATAAAAGCACGACTTGCCACGGCGGCTCGATATTGAACCAACGTACTTGCACCCTCCGACAGACTTTCGTCCTCCGGAATAATTGCCTCAGTCATAGGCTCAATATAGGCTTCAATTAAGAAAAAATCTCGCTCAGAACCCATAACATCCACCAAATCAACACCAGCCCAATAATTAACAAATTTTTTAAGCTCAATATCAACAAGCAATTGCACATGTTTAGATTGTTCAGCATATTTAGGGCACAGCATTTTACGTATAGGCTCTACAATTGACAGCTCAATGTTTGCGGCGTCTGCGCAATCAATTTTCCCAACATCAAATTTTTGTAAAAATGCATGAAACATATCTATAAGCTCAACCAATAGTTCTCTTGGCACAACAATCATACCACTTGTTAAATTAGCATTAGTCGGTTTAATAATAAATTTTTTATGTGGCAGCCCTTCTATAAACTTGCTTAGCTTTGTCTTTTGTTCAGCTCCATAGATTGAAAAACGAAACAGCTCCTTCGGCACCAAGAAAGGTGAATCAGCTAGCTTCAACAACTGCCAAAACAACACTTTGTCTTGTTCGCACGCAACTGACAACGGATAAGCATCAAATGACAGGACTCGCTTTTTTGCTTTTTTAAATAACTTCATTAATAACAATGAAAAATTGTCTGCCGTCTCTGTATGATGAATACCATCCCTAAAATACATGACCCAGAAAATATGTGGACTTGCTTGCTTACCCAAGAGCACATCACTAATATATTGACGAACTTCTTCTTTAGAAATTAATCTAATCTGACTCGGTATTTTAGGCAAATGAGGCAAATTTAATTCATCCATCCTACTTGCAAAAGCTTCTATGCTTTTCGCATCCCGAACGAAGTGACTCAGCACACCATCACGCCTCAAAGGCTCTTGAGGCGGTTGAATCAACATTAACCCATTGTCACGCTTCGAGCTCAGATGAGCCATGTTTTGTATTGTCAACATAACCTGCTGCCCTCGGCCACAAGTTAGCGCTGGACAAAGCTCGAGAATATAGAACACACCCTGCTCATCTCTTATCACATCAAGGGCAATAAATTTCATTTCCACTGGAGACCCTCCACATAATTGGGTTTTATATAATAAAAATTTAGACAAACAAATTTACTGTTATTATAGCGACACTAAAAAGAAGTACTATTTCAATTCACTTCGCAGTTGTGCGAGATGAGCCTCATCACAAGGTTGATCTTGGTTAATGAAAACATCCGCATCTAATGCTTCTGCTAACGACTCAGCCGTGTCAAGCATTGCTTCAAATACACGTAATGGCTGTTTATGATGTTCGGCATTCATAAACAACATTAAACCTTGGCAGTTAAAATCTCTCATTGCAGTCGGGTTAAATGTGCCGGGTGCTTCGTCAGATGAAACGCTAAACAATACTTTGGCCTTTGGGTTATTGTTTTCGTAGCAATGAAAAAACTGTTTTGCACCAAACTGTAAATGGTTGGCAAGTAAAGTTTGCAAAAGCGTATAACCACCCATCCCCTCTTCATAAGAAGATTTAAGGTGCAACATCACAAAACCCTCTTGAACTAGCGGACCAAGCTGAGCGGCTTGCTGAACTGGCTGAACGGTTTCTACAACAGGTGTTGGTTCAACCGCGGGCTCAGCTAAAGCAATTTCTTCCTGCAATATCGCCTGCTCGCCAACAGATGCAGTTTCTCGACTAGTTTCTCGACCAACTGAACGAACCTCTCCAACAATATCATCTTCAGGTTCAGA
>PANR01000029.1 GCA_002707695.1 Legionellaceae bacterium | reverse complement strand
TTGAAATAAAAGAAAAATGTAGGCCCATTATTTGTCGTTCTCCTGGCTTTTCAAGCTTTGAGATTGATGATTTAACCAAACATCAACAACAAGACCTCGCAAGATCGATGTTAATGTATCAGCATGTCGATGCGATGATCACTCGAATTGAATCTGAGTCCTTGTCTACCCGAAGTGTTTTTTTAACAAATTTGAAAAACATTAGATCAACAATGAAGGTGGCTTTGCTTGATCCTTCTGACTTTCAACGTGTAAACGTGCCAACTTGGCAGGGAGCATTGACTCAGCTTCACCACGTTTTTGAAGAGATGGAGCATCGTTTTACGCCTGATAATTATGATCACTCAAAAATCAATACTTATCGTGAGCGCCTGTATGAGACAGCGCAATTGCGGCTGCAGTTGCTTGAAGGTTTAAAGTCAATACAAAGTGATGAGTCGCTTGACAATGATCATGTTCGCTTAATCGCCTTTTCTAAGATGCTGGTTAAGATTATTAAAGAATTTCTCAGCGGACCAGTTTCATCATTTAATCAAAAAATGATTCACAAGCTAATTGTGTTGAATGAAAATATTACGCGCTCAGTTAGCCGGAACAACGATACCGAACATTCAGGCGTCGCGGGCAACATTAAAAAAATAGCATTGAGCGGTGTGGTTAAGCTTGAAGTAGATGAGGCTCATCAGGCCATGACCAAGCTTAAAGCTTACTCTCAAGCAGAGAATAGCCCAACTGAAATAAACCGTATTATATTTCAAAAACGTTTTTCGTGCTCTGATACCTCCCTAGAATCAGCGGCTCAACAACAATTTACGAGATTAGATTGGCTAACTACGTTTGTTGAAAAAAACCGCGATGAGCACCATCACTTGCCCGCGATGCATCAAGGGACGGATGAGCATCCCACAGAGTCAAATGAGCTTCTTCCAGAGCCAATTGATTCTTCTGCCTTGTATTATGCGAAAAATGCCGTGCACGTGAAGGCATTTCTTGCTAATGATCAAGCTACCTCCGATCTTTTAGAGTGTCTGCGCATCAAAAGCGAACGTTATAGTCGGGTTAATACCAGCTACAAGTTTCATCGCGCTTTTCGATCGCTTGCAATTCAGGTTGCGCGTCAGGTTGCCGAGATTATGGCTGCCAATGAGGTTGATTATGCTCGATTAACCCAGCATCGTCACGGTTATGCGGAGTTTCTTTCTGATGTTTCTGATGCTCAGCAGTTGAATTTAATGAAACTATTAGCCGCCGAAAATGTGGTGGCAAAGGCGCTGAAAGAAGTTAATGACTCAGGCTTGTATGTCAAAAACAGTGAATATCGTGCTATTTTAGAGAAGAGCCTGAAAGACGTCCATTCTCACTTGCCAAAAATGGCAATGATGGATAGAGATTTTGAAGCATTTAATCAAGTGCAACAGGCTATGCAGAGAGTCCTTACTTCTTATGCTGAACGTGTAGGCGAAAAAAATCAGCTTCTTCTTGATTTAAAAGACGAAATTGATAGCTGTGAGATTGAGCCGCTTTATACTCGTGATACATCTAGTTTATGCAAACATGTCACTGATAAATTGGTAGGGCTTATTAATGAGAGTTATCAGCCTGGTTTTTTTGGTTCAAGACTTAATAAGCACTTGAATAATAAAACAGTATTAGCATTATTTAAGATTATTGAGCAGGTTGAGCACCCCATTGCTCGTGGTAATTCAGTCTATTTCAATTTTCAGAACGACTATCTTTTCAAGCGCTTACGTTATCAGATTAATAGTGTCGTCATGAAAGATGCTCAAGCCGCTGAGGAGTGTTGCCGTGTCAGGCATTTACCCTCTCAATCTGTGGCCTGAATTTAAAATGTTGTCAATGTCACCCATTTATGGCCCCTCCATCTCAAATAACCCAATATTTGGTAGCCCTGAAAATGCAAGGAATTAAAGCCCATTTTTTTCCTTGTTTTTACCTGCAAGTTCTGATCGGTTGTCTATACTCCAATCGTAACGCAATTGCCACGGCCAGCTGCAAGCAAGGTCAGGCATCTTTTCCCAGCTAGGATGGCTGGCATACAGAGGACACAAGGAGTGAGTCATGCTGAATAAAGAGCTTGAATTAACATTAAATGTTGTTTTCAAGGACGCGCGAGAAAAGCGACATGAGTACTTGACCGTAGAGCACTTATTGCTAGCATTATTAGAAAATGCCGCCGCTGCCACTGCCTTACGTGCATGTGGTGCCAATGTCGTTAATCTTCATGATAAATTGGAACAATTTATTGAAGACAACACCCCATTAATTCCAGAACAAGCTGAAGATGCCGATACTCAGCCAACATTAGGTTTCCAACGTGTGTTGCAACGCGCTGTCTTTCAAGTTCAGGCCTCGGGCAAAACAGAAGTGACTGGCGCCAATGTATTAATTGCTATTTTTGACGAACAAGAAAGCCAGGCGACACATTTTTTACGTCAAGAGAATATTACACGTTTAGATATCTTAAGTTACATTGCTCATGGTGTCAGCAAAGCGACTCATGAAGAAAGTAATCAAGACGATCAATCCTTTTTTGATCCTTGGCATGACAGTCAACACAAGCAAGATCAGCATCAAGGCAATGATTTTGGTTTTGGTGGATCGCCTGCAAAGCAGGATAGCGTGTTGGCTCAATGTACGACTAATTTAAATATGCGCGCTCAAGCAGGTAAAGTGGAGCCGCTTATTGGCCGCGATATTGAATTACAACGTACCGTTCAAGTACTTTCTCGTCGCCGCAAACACAATCCATTATATGTGGGTGAGCCAGGTGTAGGTAAAACAGCTATTGCTGAAGGGCTTGCTAAAATGATTGTAGATGGCGAAGTGCCTGAGCAGTTAGCGCACGTCACTATATTTTCATTAGATATTGGTTCGTTGCTAGCGGGTACCAAATACCGCGGTGACTTTGAGAAAAAGCTTAAAGCGTTGATTGATGAATTGAGCGAGGTGAAAGGTGCCATTTTATTTATTGATGAAATTCATACGATTGTAGGTGCAGGTGCGGCAAGTGGGGGAGTGCTTGATGTGTCTAACTTGATTAAACCATTGTTGTCTAATGGTGAGTTGCGCTGTATTGGCTCGACAACTTATCAAGAGTACCGCAATATTTTTGAAAAAGATGCAGCGTTAGCACGCCGTTTCCAAAAAATTGATGTGGTTGAGCCTACTGTGGGTCAAACCATTGAAATTTTAAAAGGACTAAAGGCTCGATTTGAAAAGCACCACAGCGTTGCTTACAATGATGAAGCATTAACGCTTGCTGCAAAACTCTCTGCTAAGCATATCAATGATCGTCGATTGCCTGATAAAGCTATCGACGTGATGGATGAAGCAGGTGCGTATCATGGTTTATTGTCAGCTGATGAAAAAACAGGTGAAGTAAATGCTGCAATGATTGAAAAAGTTGTTGCTAAAATTGCTCGTATTCCTGAAAAAAATGTATCAAGTGAAGATAAATCCATGTTAAAAGATCTTGAAAAAGAGTTACAAATGTTGGTTTATGGGCAGGATCAAGCAATTGAAAACTTAGTTTCTTCAATTCGTTTGGCTCGATCAGGCTTGCGTGAAGGCAATAAACCAATTGGTTCGTTTTTGTTTGCTGGCCCAACAGGTGTTGGTAAAACAGAAGTGACCGTTCAATTAGCTAAATTAATGGGTGTGAAATTGCTGCGGTTCGATATGTCTGAATACTCTGAGCAGCATACTGTTTCGCGCTTAATTGGTTCGCCTCCAGGTTATGTTGGTTTTGAACAGGGTGGTTTATTTACTGATGCTGTTTTAAAACATCCGCATGCAGTGATTTTGTTAGATGAAATGGAAAAAGCACACCCTGAAATTTATAACTTGCTACTGCAAGTAATGGATAACGGTAAAATGACAGATACTAATGGTCGTGAGATTGATTTTACTCACACTGTGATTGTCATGACATCAAATGCAGGTGCGAGCGAGCTGGGTAAACGTTCAATTGGTTTTTCTGCTCAAGATCAACAAACTGATGGCATGGGCGTGATTAATCGAGTGTTTTCACCAGAATTTCGCAACCGTTTAGATGGTATCGTGCAGTTTAAACCGCTCACGCCAGAGGTGATCGGGCACGTTGTAAATAAATTCATTTTCAGCCTCGAAGAGCAATTGGCTGAAAAGCAGGTGACATTAAACATTCAAGATGAAGCGCGACACTGGTTGGCTGAGCATGGCTATGATGCACAAATGGGCGCTCGACCTATGGCTCGATTGATTGCAGATAAATTGAAAAAACCATTGGCTAATGAGTTGCTTTTCGGTGAACTGGTTGATGGTGGTCAGGTGAGTGTAGAGGTTAAGGATAATGATTTAGTCTTTAACGTTATTCACGAGCAAGCTGCCGCAAGAAAAAAATCAGGTACTCGTCGAAGTTCTGAAGTATTGGAATAGGTTTTATTCCTTCGGTGGTTCATCAGCCGCTGGCTTTTTGGTTTCCTTGCCACGAAACGTAATACGCCCTTTGGTTAAATCATAGGGCGTTAATTCTACTTTAACGTGATCACCTGTTAGGATGCGGATATAATTTTTGCGCATACGCCCAGAAATATGGGCGGTGACAACATGTCCGTTTTCAAGCTGCACGCGGAACATGGTGTTCGGCAGGGTGTCAACGACAATCCCTTCCATTTCAATGTTATCTTCTTTAGCCATAGTCAGTCATTATCCTGAGTAAATTCTGTCAGTCAAGCTTGCTCTTCCAAATTGTCTAAATATTTTTCCGCATCCAGCGCTGCCATGCAGCCCATACCAGCTGATGTCACTGCTTGGCGATAAACTTGGTCGGTTACATCGCCCGCGGCAAAGACCCCCTCAACACTCGTTGCGGTAGCGTTACCTTTTAAGCCGCTGTTGATGGTGATATATCCTTTTTCCATCTTGAGTTGATCAGCAAAAATCTCGGTGTTTGGCTTGTGGCCAATAGCGATAAATACACCTTTTAAATCAATGTCTTTTGAATCATTGTTCTTAGTACTTTTAATTTTTATGCCGGTCACGCCGCTGTCATCACCCAGCACTTCTTCCAATGTGTGATCCCACTCAATTGTGACTTTTCCTTCCTTTTCCTTCTTGAAAAGCTTGTCTTGTAAAATCTTCTCAGCGCGTAACTTGTCGCGACGATGAACCAAAGTCACATGATCAGCAATATTGGCAAGATATAGCGCTTCTTCAACGGCCGTATTCCCACCACCAATAACAGCCACTTTTTGCTTTTTGTAAAAAAATCCGTCACAGGTCGCGCAAGCTGAAACGCCTTTGCCCATGAAAGCTTCCTCGGATTTTAAGCCCAAATATTGCGCGCTTGCACCCGTGCAGATAATGATTGAATCAGCGCTGTATTCGCCATTTTCGCCAGTTAATTTAAATGGCTTGCTGCTAAAATCAGCTTTATTGATGTGATCATTAATGATAGTTGTTTCAAAGCGTTCCGCATGTTTTTGCATGCGTTGCATTAACTCTGGGCCTTGTACACCATCGTTATCCCCCGGCCAGTTATCAACATCGGTAGTAGTGGTCAATTGGCCACCTTGCTCAAGGCCGGTAATAAGTACGGGTTTTAAATTGGCGCGTGCGGCGTAGACAGCTGCCGTATAACCTGCTGGACCAGATCCTAGAATAATCAGTTTATGATGTTGAATTGTCATATAATTTCCTTAAAAAAATGCTATGCTATAGTTTATACAGGCATTATCAGAGAAATGGGTTATGGGTGCAAGGAAAAACACGAAATCAGCGGGTAAACCACATCGTCGAAAGACGATCAAAGAGGATAAAAAATCACCAGCCATGTCGTTGACGATGCAGCGCCGTGTGAGCGAGGGGTTGCTCATTTTGGCCGGTGCCATTGCGCTTTATTTGTTAATTGCGTTAGTCACTTATCACAGCTCTGATCCAAGTTGGTCAAATTCAGGCAGCCAAGCAGTCGCCAACGCTGGTGGTCGTGTCGGTGCATGGTTGGCAGATATTTTGCTTTATGCGTTTGGTTACCCAGCTTATATTTTCCCGATTCTCTTAGCGACCAGTGCTTGGGTATTGTTTCGCGATAAACGTGTGGCTGCCACGCAGTCTCACGAACTGGGTTGGGGCATCATCAGCATGCGCATTGTTGGTTTTGCCTTAGTGCTGTTGACCACGTGTGGGCTTTGTAGCTTATTATTGCCACATGTGCATGCACAACTGCCAATTAACGATGCGGGTGGTATTGGTGGTAGTTTGATTGCAAAAGGGCTCGATAGTGTGCTCAATAAAGTGGGCGGCTCGTTGCTTTTGATTGCATTGTTTTTAGTGGGGCTGACGTTATTCGCAGGTATTTCATGGGTGGCTTGCACACGTTTAACGATCAAGGGGTCGGCAAAAGCATTGCTTTACACGAGGCACGCTTGTCTTTGGCTTAGTTCGAAATTTGTTGCTTCCTGTCGACAGGCTATTGGTCAGTACAAAACATATCGCATTAAGCAGGCTGAAGAAAAAGCAGCACGTCCTAAGTTAGCATTTCCTGACACACCTGTGCGTTCTGAAAAACCTGCGCCGATCATTCGACCTATTGGCCGTGAACAGCATTCAGAGATAGCGTCACCGCCCATTAAACCACCTGCCGCCAAAAAACCGCTGTTTAAGCGTAGCAAGCAAAACGCTGTGCAATTAACCAGTGGTGAACTGCCGCCATTATCATTGCTTGATCAGCCTGAAGGGCAAGCTAATGTAGCGTATTCGAAAGAAAAACTTACTGCCATGTCTGAAAACTTAGAAAAACATTTGGCAAATTTTAATATTGATGCGCGTGTTGTTGGGGTTGAGCCAGGGCCAGTTGTCACACGTTTTGAAGTTGATCTAGCACCTGGCGTTAAAGTCAGTAAAGTGACTAACATTGACAAAGATTTAGCGCGCTCAATGTCAACGTCTCATGTTCGTGTGGTAGAAGTGATTCCAGGTAAATCAGTTATTGGTCTTGAGATCCCTAACGAAGATCGCGCATTTATTTGTTTGAGTGAAATTTTAGATAGTGATGCCTATCGCGCATCAAAATCTCCATTAACATTGGCGTTAGGTAAAGATATTGCAGGCCATGCAGTAGTGACTGATTTGGCAAAAATGCCGCATTTGCTTGTTGCTGGGACAACAGGCTCAGGTAAGTCAGTCTCTATGAATACCATGTTGCTAAGCATGCTTTATAAATCCACGCCTAAAGATTTGCGCTTAATTTTGATTGATCCCAAAATGTTAGAGCTATCGGTTTATCAAGGTATTCCTCATTTGCTAACGCCTGTTGTGACGGATATGAAAGAAGCTGCGAACGCATTGCGTTGGTGTGTGGTTGAAATGGATCGACGTTATAGTCTGATGGCAAATTTTGGTGTGCGTAACTTAGCAAGTTTAAATCAAAAAATTGCGCAAGCTGAGCAAGCGGGTACTCCCTTGAAAGATCCGCTGATTCAAGCAGAAGAGGGCGAAGAAGCGCCTGATCTAGTGCATTTGCCTAATGTGGTTGTGTTGATTGATGAGTTGGCCGATATGATGATGGTTGTCGGCAAAAAAGTGGAAGAGCTCATTGCTCGCATTGCACAAAAGGCACGTGCAGCGGGTATTCACATGATTTTAGCCACACAACGTCCATCGGTAGACGTGATTACAGGGTTGATAAAAGCCAATATTCCGGCGCGCATTGCTTTTAATGTGTCTTCACGTATCGATTCACGAACGATTCTCGATCAGCAAGGTGCTCAACAATTATTGGGGCAAGGTGATATGTTATTTATGTCGTCGGGGAGTTCTATTTTGCAGCGTGTACATGGGCCATTTGTCTCGGATGATGAAATACACCGTATTGTCGATACCTTGAAAAAGTCAGGTCAGCCTCAATATCTTGAAGAAGTGTTGCAAGATGAAAATGCATCCGATGGGTTGCCTGGTGAATTAGGCGCTGGTGCAGAAGCGGATGAATTGTACGACCAAGCCGTTAAAATTGTGACTGAAACTCGTCGTGCATCTATTTCACTTGTGCAACGACGTTTGCGCATTGGTTATAACCGCGCAGCAAATTTATTAGAGGCGATGGAAGCGGCTGGTGTAGTCAGCACCATGCAATCTAACGGCTCACGTGAAGTTTTAGCGCCGGAGCCAGTGAAAGATTAGTGTAAAGTCAATAACCGGGGTTTTTAACATGCTGAAAAAAATAGTTGCATTGTTGCTTTTCTTCCCGATCACAGTGTTTGGCGATGGCTTATCGAATTTGCAGGCCAAGCTGGCAAGACTTTACAACCTTACCGCCAATTTCACTCAAACTGTTAAAAATCAAGATGGATCTGTGCTGCAAAGATCAACTGGTAAGCTGGCAGTTGATAAGCCAGGCAAATTTCGATGGCAAGTTGATCAACCTTTTCCTCAGTTAATTATTGCTAATCATCAAACAGTTTGGATTTATGATGAAGGGTTGGCGCAAGTAACTATTCGTTCGCTGGGAAAAAGTATTAGTCAGGCGCCTATGTTGCTGCTTTCATCAAACAATGTTGATTGGTCGCAAGAATTTTCAGTGACTCAGCAAGGCAGTACATTTGAGCTGTTGCCTAAAACGCCCGGCGAAGATTTTAAATCAGTCAAGCTTGTTTTTGATGGCAATCACATTTCGAAGATGATGTTTCAGACTAATCTAGGTCAACAAACTTCTTTAGTTTTCAATAATGTGAAATTAAACCCAACTTTGCCAGCAAGTTTATTTGTTTTTACTCCTCCGAAGGGAGTTGATGTGGTTGATCAGCGATGAATAATACACTTTACGAGCCACTAGCTGCGCGTATGCGCCCACGACATTTAGATGAATACGTTGGTCAGGCGCATTTGGTTGCTGAAGGAAAACCATTACGACGTGCATTGGAGCACAATCATATCCACTCCATGATTTTTTGGGGACCACCGGGCACAGGCAAAACAACCTTGGCGAAATTGGTTGCTGAGCAGGCAAATTTACGTTTTGAAACCTTGTCGGCAGTATTGGCAGGCGTTAAAGATATTCGCCAAGTGGTTGAGCGGGCGAAGCTGGCACAAGAGAGTAATCAACAAGGTACATTGTTGTTTGTCGATGAAGTGCACCGCTTTAATAAATCACAGCAAGATGCATTTTTGCCACATGTTGAAGATGGCACTTTAGTGTTTATTGGCGCAACCACGGAAAACCCATCGTTTGAGTTAAATAACGCGTTATTGTCGCGTGCACGTGTTTATGTATTAAAACGTTTGTCTGAAGTGGATTTAAGTCATTTGCTTAATACTGCTTTAACTGACAAAGCGCGTGGGTTAGGTGATTTAAACTTGTCGATTGATGAAAGTGCTAAGCAAATATTTATTCAAGCTGCTGATGGTGATGCAAGACAGTTGTTAAATATGCTGGAAGTGGTAAGTGATTTTGCTGAAGAGGGCAAAATCAGTTTAGCGAATGTTCAATCTGTGGTTGGCGAGTCTTGGCGTCGCTTTGATAAAGGCGGCGAGGCGTTTTATGATCAAATTTCTGCGCTGCATAAATCCGTGCGTGGTTCTTCGCCAGATGCAGCATTGTATTGGTTTGCCCGAATGATTGATGGCGGTTGTGATCCACTTTATATTGCGCGGCGCGTTGTGCGGATGGCGTCTGAAGATATTGGTAACGCTGATCCACGCGCATTAACGCTCGCGTTAAATGCGTGGGAGGTGCAAGAGCGCTTGGGCAGTCCAGAAGGTGAGCTAGCCGTTGCGCAGGCGATTGTTTATTTAGCAAGTGCGCCAAAAAGTAATGCCGTTTATGTTGCCTACAACCATGTGTTGCGTGATGTGAAAAGTTCAGGATCGCTTGATGTGCCTTTGCACTTGCGCAATGCGCCGACTAAATTAATGAAAGAATTGAATTATGGCAAACATTACCGTTATGCGCATGATGAACCGGGTGCTTATGCTGTAGGAGAGAATTATTTTCCAGAAGGGTTTCGTTCACGTCAATATTATAAGCCCGTAGATCGAGGGTTGGAGATAAAAATTAAGGAAAAATTAGACAGGTTGAGAGCGTTAGATAAGGGAGCTAAGGTGCCATCATGAAAACGACCACAGTGACATTGATGAGTTTATGCGTGCTGGTAGGCGGCGGTATTGGCGCTCTTGTGCGTTTTTGGGTGACCACAGGGGTTAATATCCTGGTGCCTGGCGCCTTTCCGTTAGGGACTCTATTGGTCAATATAGCGGGCTCATTTCTGATTGGATTATTAGCTATCTTATTATTTGTATACGTACCATTTGCCGATTATTGGCGAGGGGTGCTTATCACAGGGTTTTTGGGCGGGTTTACCACATTTTCGGCTTTCTCGCTTGAAACGGTTGAGTTAATGAAAAATGGTGATGGGCCAAAGGCGTTATTGTATGTGATCTTGAGTGTGGCTTGTTGTATAGTAGCGACAGGAGTAGGGATGTACTTAGCCTACGCAGTGACTGGTGTGGCGAAGCAGTGAATAGGCTTTTATTGTTATCTCGATCTCAACAACTGGATTCCCGCCTTCGCGGGAATGACAACAGAAATAAAGTGTTGTCATCCCCGACCCGATCGGGGATCCAGGCGTGTTTATTAAAACTGGATTCCCGCCTTCGCGGGAATGACAACTGTGGTGTAGTAATGAGTCGGAAATAAGGTAGATTTATGCTAGACAGCAAGGCATTAAAAACAAATTTAGACAATGTAGTGAAAAATTTAAAACAGCGTGGTTTTGAATTTGATGTTAATACATTTGAACGTTTAGAAGCTGAACGAAAAACCATTCAAACCAAAGCTGAATCTTTGCAGGCTGATCGCAATGCACGTTCAAAAAATATTGGGCAAGCTAAGGCAAGGGGTGAAGACATACAACCACTACTGGCTGAAGTTGATAAGTTAGGCGGTGAGCTCAAAGCGGCTCAAGACCAATTACAAAACGTTCAGCAACAACTCGATGATCTGTTGTCGCGAGTCCCTAATCTTCTTCATGAAAGTACACCAATTGGTAAAGATGAAAAAGATAATGTTGAAGTCAGAAAGTGGGGCGAGCCATCTTCATTTGACTTTGAACCTAAAGATCATGTTGATCTAGGCCTGAAAGATAAACAGATGGATTTTGAAACAGCAGCGCAATTGACTGGCAGCCGTTTTGTTGTATTGCGAGGGAATATTGCGCGATTGCATCGAGCGTTAACTCAATTCATGCTCGACATGCATACCAACAAACATGGCTATCAAGAAATCTATGTGCCGTATATGGTAAATGCTCATTCGCTTTATGGCACCGGTCAATTACCAAAATTTGCTGAGGATCTCTATCCATTAAACATTGAAGAGAATTATTATTTGATTCCTACTTCTGAAGTGCCCGTTACCAATACTGTCCGCGACCAGATTCTTGAAGAAAACGAATTACCAATAAAATACGTTTGTCATACGCCTTGTTTTCGTAGTGAAGCGGGTTCTTATGGCAAAGATACGCGCGGCATGATTCGTCAGCATCAATTTGAAAAGGTTGAGTTAATCCATATTGTTAAACCTGAACAATCTTACCAAGCGCTTGAAGAATTAACGTCGCATGCCGAAGCTATTTTACAGGCCTTAAACTTACCTTACCGAGTGATGGCCTTGTGTTCGGGCGACATTGGTTTTTCTGCGGCAAAGACCTATGATTTGGAAGTGTGGTTGCCTAGCCAAAACACATATCGCGAAATTTCTTCTTGTAGTAATTGCGAATCGTTTCAGGCACGCCGACTCAAAGCGCGTTATCGCAGTGGCGAAAAGGGTAAGCCTGAGTTGCTTCATACGTTAAATGGTTCGGGCTTGGCTGTGGGCCGCACGTTGGTTGCCATCATGGAGAATTATCAGGATAAAGAGGGTAATGTGCGTGTACCTGAAGTGTTAAAGCCTTATATGGGACCGCTGCAAACTTAATTTATACGGCACTAACTTTGTCAAAAACTCGCTCAAAACGGTCATTTATTTGGTATAAACTCCCGTCTTTCGCTCATTTTTTCCTCGTTATTGCTCGCCTAAATTCAGTTTGCAACCATCCCAATATGGGTCATGTGAAAACGTTAAGCGTTTAGTGTTGATTTAATTGAATGTTTTTTTCTTTAAGTATCGCTTCAATTTTAGGTAAGGCTTTTTCTGCTGCGGCTTGTCCTTCTGCAAACAGTTTATGTTTGTCCTTGATGTCAAACACGCTTGCTTCACCAACTTGTGGATGAATAAGAACATCGGCGCCACGCGCGCTCATATTCGTCATGTTGATGCGGGAAATCGTATATGCTCGCATTTTAATATCGTTGGTTGAAGTTGGTATCGCTGGCGTCAGTTGTGACATGACATTTACTGCAATAATCACTTGTGGGTGGTAACGCTTAGCAATATTCACACCGATTGGATCTGCCATCCCGCCATCGATCAGCGTTCTTCCATATAAATGCACAGGTTTAATTAAACCAGGAATAGCGGCTGAAGCTTCAACTGCTGGCGCAACCGGACCAGATGAAATTGGAAAAACTTTTCCGCTTTGTAAGTCAGTCGTGATGGCGATAAAAGGAATTTTTAATTGATTAAATTGCTTAGCTTTCATATGCGTTAGCAAAAATTTTTGGATGTGATAGCCCTGCATAATGCCACCAGGACTCGGATAATTTTCGATATCAGCAAAATCCCAGAAACCAGCAGCCATGACTTCTTGTGTTTCTTGGCTAATATTGCCTTGATCAGCGTAGAGTGAGCCAAAAATACTGCCCGCACTGGTGCCAACAATCAGGTCGATTGGCACGCCTGCTTTTTGCAGTACACTGATGACGCCAACATGGGCGTAACCGCGCGCGCCACCACCGCCAAGTACTAAAGCGACTCGTGGAGCTTTCTGTAAATGCAACGGGGGTGGAGGGTCGATTGGAACTTCAATATTAGGCTTGCTGCCTGCACAAGCACTTAGCACCAATGCAAGAATAGCAATGGTGCCTGTGCGAAAAAACATGCGAACGTTAATTGCGATTACTAAACGCTCCTAGAATACGTAGCAAGCTTAGGAAAATATTGACAAGTGCAATGTAAATATTAAGCGTTGCCATAATGTAGCTGGTTTCACCACCGTGAATAATCAAGCTGGTCTGATAAAGGATAATACCGCAAGATAGTAGCATAAATGCTGCAGAGACAAATAAGCTGAGTATTGGCATATGAAAAATCATCGCCGCTAAACCTAACACAAACGCGCAAATAATTCCGCCAAACACAAAGCCAGCCAAATAGCTGAAATCTTTTTTTGTGATCAGCGCGTAAGCTGATAAGCCCACAAAAATAGCACCGGTGCCACCTAGCGCGGTAAAGACGAGTTGTCCGCCATTTGCATATTCGTGTAGATAGAAATTGACGATAGGGCCCAATGTGTAGCCGATAATGCCGGTATAGGCAAAAATGGCCACAAGCCCCATGATCGGGTTGTTGCGTAGACCCATTACTAAAAATGGCCCACCGATGAATACTACGAGCAACAAAATTGGGTTAAGTGGCGCTGCATTGCTTGCCATGGCAAAAGCGGCACAGAGGGCGCTGAAAAGTAACGTGCCTGCAAGCAGCAAATACGTTTTACGCAGCATGGTGTTAGTTTGTAAAATCGTCCGTGTTGGCGTGATGACACGCTGATTGGGTTGTTGGTTGAATTGCATAAATTATCCCTCTTGTTTGTTAAATATTGCGCTGATTTTAGCACAGAAAATGATTCCAAGGCCAGCGCGTTTTCTCTGTTCAGATGGGGTAGATCAAGGCCGGATCAATGCTATTGACGGCCAGGTTGAGTTGCTTGGCATTCGGTTTGGGCTTGAGCCCCTTGTGTATTGGCTTGCGCTT
>PANR01000028.1 GCA_002707695.1 Legionellaceae bacterium | reverse complement strand
TCATGACGAGCTTAGGTGAAATGGCTTCATTTATGCCGACATCCGGTTCGTTTTACACGTATGGCGCGCATTTTTTTGATCCCGCGTTTGGTTTTGCACAAGGAATTAATTATTGGTTCAACTGGGCCATTACTTTGGCTGCAGAAATTGCCGCTGCTGTGATGATTATGAAGTTTTGGTTTCCTCACGCATCAACAGGGTATTGGAGTGCGTTGTTTTTAGCGTTGCTCTTTTCGCTCAATGTGATTTCTGTGAAAGGGTTTGGTGAAGCAGAATTTTGGATGTCATTTGTCAAAGTAGTCGTTGTCGTATTGTTTATTGTGTGCGGCATCTCAATTGCATTGGGTGTGATTGGTCATCATCATGTTGGGTTGCATAATTGGCACGCTGCGGGTGGGTCATTTCATGGCGGTATTCTAGCGATTATCGGCGTGTTCATGGTGGCTGGTTTTTCTTTTCAGGGGACAGAGCTTGTCGGCGTAGCAGCAGGTGAGAGTAAAGATCCTGGCAGAAGTATTCCTAATGCCATACGCAAAGTGTTTTGGCGTATTTTGCTTTTTTATATTTTGTCGATGGCAGTGATTGCCACCTTGATTCCGTCAAGTTCGCCACAACTGTTAAAAAACGATGTGCTCACCAGCCCATTTACGTTGGTCTTTACGCAGTCGGGTATTCATGCAGCGGCAGGTATTATGAACTTAGTCATTCTCATTGCTGTGTTGTCAGCGGGTAATTCAGGCATGTATGCATCGACGCGCATGTTATGGTATTTGTCGACAAAAGGGCATGCGCCGAAAATTTTTAGCCAGGTGAGTCGTCGTGGCGTACCTGTTTGGGCGTTGGTTGCGACGACGTTGGTGGGTGCCATGGCGTTTTTATCCTCTAAGTTTGGCAGTGGTTCGGTTTATACCTGGCTGCTCAATGCCTCAGGTCTGTCGGGATTTATCACCTGGTGGGGGATTGCCATTAGCCATTACCGCTTTCGGCGAGCCTATATCAAACAAGGACGTGACTTGAGTAAACTGCCTTATCGTGCCAAGGCGTTTCCATTCGGTCCTATTTTTGCGCTAATTTTGTGCACAGCTGTGATTATAGGGCAGGATATGTCGCTACTGAGAGGGCACTTTGATTGGCATGGTATCTTGGTCTCCTACATTGGGCTTCCTATCTTTTTATTGCTCTGGTTTGGCTATAAGTGGCTAAAAAAAACCAAAATTGTGCCGCTTTCAGCGTGTAATTTTACCATTGAGGAGAGTGACTAAGGAAGGTTGCTCCTTTCCTTGACACAGGGCTTTATTTAATTAGAATCACTTCTCTTGTGCGCCCGTAGCTCAGCTGGATAGAGTACCTGGCTACGAACTAGGGGGTCGGGAGTTCGAATCTCTCCGGGCGCGCCAAAATTGAAAAACCCATCGTTAGATGGGTTTTTTCTTTAATTGTCATGCCTGCGTAGGCAGGCATCCAGTCGGTTGTTAAATTTCTCGGAGTTTTACTGTGCCTGTAAAAAGTTATTGGGTGTATATTCTTGCGTCAAAACAAAATGGAACTTTATATATTGGTGTTACCAATGACTTGATTAGGCGCGTTTATGAGCATAGAAATCATATTACTGAAGGTTTCACTAAACAGTATGAGGTGACTAAATTAGTCTTTTATGAAGAATATGATGATATTGGTTATGCTTTAGACAGAGAAAAGCAGTTGAAGCGTTGGAAACGTTTGTGGAAGATTCGGCTTATAGAAGATTTTAACCCATTCTGGGAGGATTTATATGAAAGTATATGTTGATGTGAAAAATGGCAGGGCTATTTTATCTGACGGCTGGACCCCTGCCTTCGCAGGGGTAACAACAGGTAGTTGATGGCCCGAGTCCATCTCTCCGGGCGCGCCAAAATTGAAAAACCCATCGTTAGATGGGTTTTTTATTGCCTTTGCTATTTTTTTGTTGTCACCCCCGGCTCGATCGGGGGTCCAGTTCGAAATAAATAGTGCTGCTTTGGCAGTCAAAAGTTTCAGGGTTGGTTGTTGTTGATGTTGACCTGGATTCCCGTCTTCACGGGAATGACAGCGGATAAAGGCGCGCCAAAATTGAAAAACCCATCGTTAGATGGGTTTTTTCTTTAATTGTCATGCCTAAGCATCTTCAGTTTGCGTTCCCAATTTTTTGATTGGGATGACCCAAAGCAAGCACAATACCACTGAGCCGGCTAGTATCATCAATGTTACAGAAAATGGTAATTGCGTTTTGGCGCCAAGGTGAGCGAAGACAAAGCTTGTGCCGAACAAGATTAAAAATTGCATGCCCGTCCAAAATGCACCAGCAGAACCAGCAATATGGCCGAATGGTGTAAAAGCATTGGCTGCGCAAGTGACGCCACTCATGCCAATACCTAGGATAAACACAGAAAATGGTAGAATAACAACCCAGACATTTGAGAACCCAACGAGAGCGAGAACAAACATCACGACACTACCAATAATAACGGCAGAGGCGAGAACAAAATTAGGTTTGTGCATGCCGAACTTTTTGACAAGCTGACCACCAACGACATTTGCAGTGACCAATGCAGCTGCGATAAAGATACCTAGCCATCCATATTCTACTGCGTTTAATCCCATCTCTTTTTGAAATAAAAATGGTGTGATAGCGATATAAGCGAATAAGCCGCAATAAGTTAACGTGCATGCGAGTAGATTACCAACAAATATGCGGCTTTTTATTAGCTGCCAGTAGTTTAAAAGTGATGTTTTGAGAGACAACCGTTGATGCGTGCCAGTGTTCACGTAAGTTTCTTGGTAAATTAATAGTACCCAAAAGAACTGTATAGCAAAGTAAATGGTGAGTATAACAAAGTTATAGCGCCAGTTTAAATAATGCTCCAAGTAACCCCCAACGATGGGCGCGCAACCAAAGACCGCAAAATAGAAGGCAAACAAAATGCTGAATGCTCTGGCGAGCGTTGGCCCTTCATAAACATCACGCGCAATGGCTAAACACATCGACACACTAGCGCCTGCGCCCGCACCTTGAATAACACGGCCAACAACAAGCGTTGCAAAATGATGAGACACCATGCAAATAATATTACCGGCCAAGCAAACAAGCGATGAGATGAGTAGGGTTTTCTTTCGTCCATAAGCATCAGAAATACTGCCATAAAAAAATTGCGAAATGGCCATTCCGAGCAAGTAAGCCGTGATGGTGAGTGCTGCACTTGATTTTAAAATATGTAAGCTTGTTGCAATTGATGGTAGTGAGGGCACATACATATCTGTTGCGAATTCAGGGCCTGAAATTAAAAAAATTAAAAAAATTAAAAGAAGCCAGGGGGGGATTTTTCTTACTAATGGCGGCGGCGGTTGTCATGCGGCCTCCTTTTTCGGTTAATTTCTCGATGATAGCATATTAATAGGAAAGGACACACGCTTCACAAGGCGCTATTTTAAGGTGAGTGGGTATCGTCTTATCCATCGCTGTCACCCCCGACGCGATCGGGGGTCCAGTTAGTATTCATTTTGATCTGGATTCCCGCTTCCGCGGGAATGACAGTTGACGAGAGAATAAACTTGCTATAAATCAACAAGTTATAGCCTTTCTGCTCGCTTGTGTTCAGACAGCAAAACTTGACAATTATAAGATTAAAACTTATAATCGTCACATGTATATAGATCGTGACATCGCCACTCGTTTATCTGGTAGCGCCATGCCAGTGCAGTTTGTTATTGGCCCGCGTCAGTGTGGCAAGAGCACGCTACTGTCTCACGTTGCAAGCGGACAATTCAAGGAGATAACCTTTGATGATTTGCAGCTGCGAAATCTTGCTAACCAAGATCCAAGATTGTTTTTAGATCAGTTTTTACCACCTGTTTTGCTTGATGAAGTGCAGTATGTGCCAAACCTTTTTTCTGAAATTAAGCGCCGAGTTGATGAATTAAAAAAACAGCGCTTGATAGATGGGAGTTTGGTATCAACATTATTTTGTATGACCGGCTCAAATCAATTATTGATAGATAAAAATATTAAAGAAAGTTTGGCGGGACGGGTCAGTTATTTTTATTTGAATACATTAACGGTTCATGAAATTCAGCGTGCATCAAGTGCTGTGAATATTCAAACTATTTTGTTTAAAGGAGGTTGGCCAGAGCTTTATATTGATCATTCATTATCGTCGGTTCAATATTTAAATGACTATATTCGAAGTTATATTGAAAAGGATATTGTATTAAGTGCCGGCGTGCAGAAGCAAGCAGCGTTTAACGCGGTGCTAGGTTTGCTAGCAGCTCGAACGGGCAGGCTTTTAGATTACGCTAATATTGCAAATGATAGTGGAGTTCAGGCAGTAACGATTAAGGAATGGGTGGGTGTTTTACAGCGAACGGCCTTAGCATATCGCTTAAAGCCTTATATGAGCAATTTAAATAAGCGGTTAACTAAAACGCCTAAATTTTATTTCTTAGATACTGGCTTGGCAGCTCGTTTACAAGGCTGGCAAGATGCAACACCTTTGCTGACAAGTCCGCAAGCAGGCCCATTATTTGAAACACTAGTTTTTGCTGAGATTTTTAAATTCATAGAGAATTATGGCAAAGACTGGGAGATTTATTTATGGCGCACAAAAGAAGGTGAAGAAATTGATTTTTTAGTTGTGACTAAATCTGGTAAAGTGATTGCGCTTGATGCTAAGATGAGTACTCAACAGGTTCAACCAGCAAAATTACCTGCCAGCTTCAAAAAAATGTTTCCTCAAGTAGAGCACCTCGTTTTAGTGACTTTTGGCGGCACTAGATTGCAGGTGTCAAAAGGATGTTTGGCTGTACCTATTGCACACTTGCATGATTTTTTATTGGAAGTTGAGTGAGGCGTCTCATTAATTTTATTCTGGATTCCTGCTTCCGCGGGAATGACAGCCCTCATTAGATCGGTTTTTTAATTTTCACCCACGTTGAATCTCCCGCACATTTTGGCAATTTTTTGCCCGAGCATGAAGATTGATGCAATGGTGCTGACACGTCAAGTTGACTTATGGAATTTTCTTTTTGTATAATTCTCTTGCCACTCAAAATTATCACCAATCACGGACGATTATTTGGTTTAGGGATCAATGGATTTTTGTTCCCGTTTTTCTTTGCTTAAACGCTAATTATAACTAGAGGTTATCATGAGAAAAATAATATTCGAGCCTGAGGTTTTCCTTGTAATGGCATTAATGAATCTTGTTGTAGCGACAACAACGTCTTCGCCAACAGAACAACCCGCCAGTTCTGGGGGCCGGGATGATTTAGTTTCCCTTGAGCTTATCCTTAAAGTTATGCTTCCGATGATAGCTGTCATCGGATTATATTTTGCTTTTGCTAAATGTCAAAAGGATTTGCGTGAGCAACGCGAACAAGCTTATATAGATTTAATTGACCTAGTAAAAGGTAGTGTTGATTTACGCCAAATTCAAGCAAAGCTTAATAGCATTAAACCTAAAGACATCAAGCTGTATAAGCAAAATGAGCAGGGGGACACTGTCTTTCATATTATGGCACGTCGTGGTGAGCTTAGTGGATTTATTGAGCTGCTCAATGAAAGGCAAATTGACTATAGGCTTGGAGCGTATATGACTCAGGAAAGCAAGACAGTGTATGAGGTGGTTAGCCCTGAATATCGAGAAGCGTTTTTTCACGCCATCATTAGGCGCTTTACCGTTGAAAAACTACAAGAATATATTGATGAGTCTACAGTACATTTGTTTTTTCACCATGTTGTTGAGTATGTCCAAGATGCTAATACTGTTAAAGGCTTATTTGAAAAAATATCAGGTTTAATAGATAAGTATACAGTGTGTTTTTGGGAAGAGGTCGATGATCTTGGCGACACAGTGATACATGTCGCATGCAGACATAATAACCTTGCTTTTCTTTGTGAGATAGCTAAAAAACGACCTGTTCTGTTTACAGAAGGCGAAGTTGGTGGCCAGTTTGGTTCTTCTGCGGAGAGAGGCAGTCAATCACGAGTTAGACGATCGCTTGAAGGTGAGGGTCGCGCTATTCTTGCTACGTTGGTAAATAAAGGCGTGCTTGAGAAATCGAATAATGCTGGTGAAAAACCCCTAGATATTGTTTTTTATAATGAGTCTATTAGTAAGGTTGATTTTGAGAAAATATTGAAGGAGGTTTTTGAGGGTGTGCCAAATTTAGAGCACTACCGTGCGAAGTACTCTGCTCTTGAAGATCGTACGCCTTGTATGGATGAAAAGCTTGATATTATTCGTGAACGTCTAGCAATTGCAACACCACGTTTAAATGAAAATGATGAGGATGAAGATGGCGAAACATTTTATGATGCTGTTGAAGAAGCTCATCAATCAAGGAGTATGACTTCAGTTGTTTGATGATGGTTGATGTTTTGGTCCATGGTAATTCAGTGGGAATAATGTTAAAATAAGCCCGCAAAGTTTTCTGAACCGGATGGAAGGCAATGGCGAAAAATTCTAGTGACATGCTCGCAAGACTAATGGGCAAAAAGTCTCCTCTTGTTTCGATGCGAAAAGCCCTTAGGGCTTGGATTTCAGGTAAGCATCAAGCAAAATCTCATGCTCGTTTGCTTAAGTTAGCCCATTGCTGGGATAAGAAAAATTGTGAGGTTGTTGATCAAGATCGTCGTAATATCATGCATGATGCTGCAGCGGCAGGTGACGATGAGTTTTTTTCAGATAAGTATTTTCGCCGTGTATCTAATCATCCAGCTATAAGAGATGGATTAAAGCCATTTGAAACCACAGATGTATTCGGTTTTACGCCTCTGCATTATGCTGCGTTAAATGGGCAGATTGGTGTTGTCAAGGCTATTCTCGAACTGATACAGGAAACTGGTCATCTTCCTGCCTCTGGCGGTAAATTGGTTAATATGACTGTTAGGGATATTTTAAAGTATCGTTTGGACGTTTTGGTTAAGGGGCACCAAGAAAAGATTGATGTTTATGAATTTGATGACGACCTTGACAAGCTGGTTGATGAGGTTGACCGTCTGCAGAAAAAATATCATGTAGTATGTTCAACAGAGTTGCCTGATAGAGTGGCATTAGATGCTCTTAATGATTACGTTTTTAAATTAAACAGGTATAACGCGGTGAAAATAGGCTACGGTGAATATTACGATAAAACAACGTTTCCACCAGTTCCCTTGGGTACGGTGAGTAATAAGTGTTTGCTAGCGTGGTTTTCTAGACCACCCAGTGCTGAGTTGAGCCAACCCTCCAGTCAATCCAAGCTTACATCGGCTTGTTAAACGCTATTGTTTCCACATTGAATCTTTCGCTGACCTCAGCTAGTCTTATCAGATTAGAAGCTAACGGTTATTGCAAATGGTTAAAAAAAATATCACACAACGCGCGGCTGAGTTGCGCAAACTATTGCAGCAGCATAACCGCGATTATTATGTGCTCGATAACCCCAGTGTGCCGGATGCGGAATATGATCGCTTGTTTCGTGAGCTGCAGGCCATTGAGGCTGAGCATCCTGAATTAAAAACAGATGATTCCCCCACACAACGTGTCGGTGCAGAGCCGCTGACGGTATTTGAGCAAGTCAAGCATCGTGTGCCCATGCTGTCGCTAGACAACGCGTTTTCTGATGCTGAGTTGATTGCTTTTAATCGACGTATCACTGACCGATTAAAGCAGGCGCACATTGAATACGCGTGTGAGCCAAAACTTGACGGTCTGGCGGTGAGTTTGCGCTACGAAAAAGGGGTGTTGGTTCAGGCAGCAACGCGAGGTGATGGACAGACCGGTGAAAATATTACCCAAAATATTAAAACCATTCAATCAATCCCACTGCGTTTAAAAGGGGAAGCGCCTGATGTGTTAGAAGTGCGTGGTGAAGTGTTTATGCCAAAAGCAGGTTTTGAAAAATTAAATGCCTCTCAAAAAGAAAAGGGCGAGAAATTATTTGCAAACCCTCGAAATGCTGCAGCGGGTAGTTTACGACAGCTGAATTCAAAAATTACGGCAACGCGTCCCTTGGCTTTTTTTGCTTATTCGTTGGGAGAAGTGTCAGATGAAAAATTTGCGCACTCGCATCATGATATGTTGTCGCATTTTAAATTGTTAGGATTGCCAGTTAATCCAGAATCAAAAACCGTTGATGATATTGACGCTTGCATGAAGTATTACGAACGCTTGTTGAAAAAACGTGAAAAATTAACGTATGAAATTGATGGCGTGGTGTACAAAGTGAATGATTTTTCATTGCAGGAACGTCTGGGTTTTGTTTCGCGTGCACCGCGTTGGGC
This sequence comes from Legionellaceae bacterium, assembly GCA_002707695.1. Lineage (GTDB taxonomy): Bacteria > Pseudomonadota > Gammaproteobacteria > UBA12402 > UBA12402. The sequence goes on along the minus strand of PANR01000028.1, from coordinate 24,089 downwards.
AATTGCGCATAAGTTTCCAGCGCAAGAAGAGCTTAGCGAGATATTGTCGGTAGATTTTCAGGTGGGCCGTACAGGCACATTAACACCCGTGGCGCGTTTAAAGCCAACATTTGTTGGTGGGGCAACTGTGAGTAATGCAACGTTGCATAATATGGATGAGATTGCGCGAAAAGATGTGCGCATCGGTGATCATGTCATTATTCGACGTGCAGGTGATGTGATTCCTGAGGTGGTGTCGTCAATTAAGGAAAAACGACCAAAAAACACTAAAAAAATAGTGTTACCAAAAGTTTGTCCGGTCTGTGGTTCTGATGTGATCCGTATTGAAGGTGAGGCCGCTGCGCGTTGCGAAGGTGGGTTGTATTGTGCTGCGCAGCGAAAAGAAGCAATTAAACATTTTGCTTCTCGTAAAGCCATGGACATTGAAGGACTGGGTGATAAGTTAGTTGAACAATTGGTGGATGAAAACTTAGTTGAGCACGTTGATGGTATTTTTCAATTGAGTATGGAGCAATTGGCTGAATTAGATCGCATGGCAGAAAAGTCGGCTAAAAACTTGTTAAATGCACTTGAAAAAAGTAAATCAACGACGTTTCCTCGTTTTTTGTATGCACTGGGTATTCGTGAAGTGGGTGAGGCGACAGCGAGAAATTTAGCATTGCATTTTGGCTCGCTTGAAAAATTACAGCATGCCACTGAGGATGATCTGTTGGCCGTTAATGATGTTGGCCCTGTAGTTGCCAAACATATTGTCGCGTTTTTTCATCAATCACATAATCTGGATGTGATTGCATCATTAAGAACGTGTGGCGTGCATTGGGAAGATATCGAGGTTGCAGAACAGCAGCATCAGCCACTTCATGGTCACACCTATGTATTGACCGGCACGCTTGAAGGTTTTACGCGTGATGAGGCAAAAGCCAAACTGCAGGCTTTGGGGGCGAAGGTCAGCGGCAGCGTGTCGGTAAAAACCACTGCGGTGATTGCGGGCAGTGAGGCAGGTTCAAAGCTTGCAAAGGCCGAAGCGCTTGGCGTGAAAGTGCTTTCTGAAAAAGATTTGCTCAATTTAATCACTTAAACTGATCAAAATGCAACCTAGTAAATTTTTACTAGGTAAAACTACCTAAATTTATTGGTGCAATTACGATTTTTTATGTTACTATCCCCACTATCGACCGGCCGATCGGCTGGCGATAATGGAAGCCAAAGGGAAATAACAAGAAAGTTTGGATTGTATAAACTATCTATTGGAGGGATATCCAGATGGATGCTGCAAACTATACGTTAATTATCTCATGTTATGACGAATCAGTCGTCGTGAGATCGGGCAATAGCCTATCTCGTTTAACTACCGCTCTCTATGCTCTATTGTCACGCGGCGTGTCTCACGGTGCGGGCAAAATTATTGATAATCACACAGGGCAGGTGGTGCGGAGCTCAGGACAAGCCATTAAATAAGATTAAATAAAATTTAGAAGTTTTGGAAACGGCATGGAGAATATTCATGCCGTTTCTTTATGGGACTTGCCGTTTTGTCCAATCAGCTCTCGAATGCGCGTTTTAATCATATCAATCGCAATGCGGTTTTTGCCGCCACGTGGGACAATCAGATCAGCATAACGTTTAGATGGTTCAATGAACTGCATGTACATCGGACGAACCGTTTTTTCGTATTGTTCAATGACTGACTCAATGCTGCGTGCGCGCTCTAAAATGTCGCGTTTGAGGCGGCGGATTAAACAGATGTCGAGAGGGGTGTCCATGAAGATGCGAATATCAAGATTGTTGCGGATGCTGATATCGGCAAAAATTAAGATACCCTCTAAAACAACAATCGTGTAGCCGCCAATGTGGCGTGTTTTTTTCAGTCGGATATGTTCGCTGTGATCGTAGATAGGCACCTCTACTGACTCACCGTCTTGCAGTGCACGAAGTTGTTTGAGTAAAAGCTCATGATCGAGCGCATCGGGGTGGTCAAAGTTCACTTTTTCGCGTTCTTCTTTGGGTAAGTGACTAAGATCGTGGTAATAGGAGTCTTCTGGGATAACGGCAACCTGGTCGGAACCAAGTTCCTCAACAATGGTGTTGGCCAGTAGGCTCTTGCCTGATGCAGAAGCCCCTGCAATGCCAATAATTATGACTTTATTATTCATACGGCTCCATTTTACACAAAAGCATTGTCAAAAGCTATCGGGACTGATGCAAAATTAGCGTTCATCCTTTTTTGAGCAGTACATACAAGACGCCACCACCTCCGTCGCTTGGCGTCGCCGTGCAGAAGGCGAGGATACGATCATCTTGCATCAGCCAGTGACAAAGGTGAGATTTTAATAAAGCATAATCGCTGCTGCGGTGTCCCTTGCCTGGAATCAGTCGTAGGCCACGGACGCCTTGTTGCTGGGCATCGCTGATCATCTGATGCAGTGCGGCGTCAGCCTGTTTTCGTGTATAGCCATGAAGATCTAGGCTTGCCCCCATGGGGTAAGTGCCGCGCTTGAGCCGTTTGAGCGTGCGAGGCTGTACACTCGCCTGAGCGTGGAAGATTGACTCATTGGCCTTAAGTAGCTGATGGGGTTCGGTGAGTTGCCAGGGCGGGAAATGCGCCTCTGGCCTTTCCATGAGCTCTGTATCGTTCCCAAAGTGCTGTCGACGCATCAGCTGTTGGCGGTATTTGGCGTGGGTGGTTGATGATTTTTGCTTGCCTGAACGTTTGAGTGTGACGCGGTGATGCTTTTTTTTGAGCGGCTGAACGCCTTGCATTGCCTCCCGAAAGAGCTGTTTATCTTGTTCGTCCATGATACAAAATAGGTTACACTATGGGTCAGAAAATAGCAAAGTAATTGAGAAGGTGGAGATGACAATTGATGAGCTGCTACACGAGGTTGAGGGCCAGCTGCTTGATGCCGATGTGTACTTTGGCCATGGCACAGATAATGCTTGGGATGATGCTGTTGCGCTGGTGTTGCATGCGTTAGCGTTGCCAATTGATGTGGATGCTAGCATTGCTCAGGAGAATGTGACTGATGCTCAGTATGAGCGTGTTCAGGCGCTTGTGACTCAGCGAATCAATGCGCGCATTCCCGTGCCATATTTAACGCATAAAAGTTATTTTGCAGGCTTGGAATTTTACGTCAATGAGCACGTACTCATACCACGATCACCACTGGCTGAATTAATTCATCAACACTTTCAGCCTTGGGTTAAGCCCGACGAAATTCATCAACTATTAGAAATTGGCACAGGTTCTGGTTGCATTGCCATTGCTTGTGCAAAAGCATTTCCAGCAGCACACATTGATGCAACAGATATTGATTGCAACGCGCTAGAGGTTGCAAAAATAAATAGGGCGAAGCATCAAGTTGAGCATCAAGTTGAGTTGATTGAATCAGATTTATTTGCTCACGTACCGAATAAACAATATGATGTAATTATTAGTAATCCACCTTATGTTGACGCAGAAGATATGGCAAGTCTACCAAAAGAATATCTTCACGAGCCCCAGCATGCACTCGCAGCAGGCCAAGATGGGTTAGCATGTGTTGATGTGATGCTGCGCGAAGCAAAAAAATACTTAACGCTCAATGGTATAATGATCGTTGAAGTGGGTAATAGCGCGCATGCGCTTGAAATAAAGTATCCACGCTTAGCGTTTACTTGGCTTGAGTTCGAACATGGCGGCGACGGGGTATTTTTGGTGACAAGAGAGCAATTAGCCCATGAGTTTTAATACATTCGGCAAGCGTTTTTGTATAACAACCTGTGGTGAAAGCCATGGGCCGGCTTATGTGGCGATTGTTGATGGTTGTCCGCCAGGCATTGCATTGTCTGAAAAAGATTTTGAAAAAGTCATGGCGCGACGCAGGCCAGGCCAGTCGCAACATGTCTCGCAACGACGAGAAGCTGATCGGGTTGAGATTTTATCAGGTGTGTTTGAAGGCAAAACAACAGGCGCACCAATTGGGTTAATGATAAAAAATCAAGATGCACGTGGTCGAGATTATAAGGCATTGAAAGATAAGATTCGTCCGGGTCACGCAGATTATACCTATTTTAAAAAGTACGGGATACGTGATCATCGAGGCGGCGGTCGTGCTTCTGCGCGTGAAACCGCTTTGTGGGTAGCGGCTAGCGTGATTGCCAAAAAATGTTTGCCAGAGACAATGATTGTCAAAGCTTATTTATCTCAAATGGGTGAGGTGAAAATTGAAAGTGTTGACGAGCATGAAATTGATCAAAATCCCTTTTTTTGTCCTGATAAAAATAAAATAAAAGACATGGATCTGCTCATTAAAGCACTACGAAAGTCAGGTGATTCGATCGGCGGTTTGGTTTGCGTTACTGTGCATCACATGCCAGTAGGGTTAGGTGAGCCAGTGTTTGAAAAACTCGATGCAAACTTGGCAAAAGCACTTATGGGAATTCCCGCAGCAAAAGCAGTGGCGATGGGTGATGGCTTTGGTGTGGTAACACAACGTGGTTCTGAGCATCGTGATGAATTATCACCGGAGGGTTTTTTAAGTAATCATAGCGGTGGTGTTTTGGGTGGGATTTCAACGGGACAAGACTTAACACTCAGTGTGGCCTTTAAGCCGACATCAAGCATTACGCAACCAGCAAATTCAGTTGATATTGATAGCCAAGCGTGTGAAGTCACCGTCACAGGTCGGCATGATCCTTGCGTGGCTATTCGAGCGGTGCCGGTTGTTGAGGCAATAGTGACGTTGGTGCTGGCTGATGCATTTTTATTGAGTGCAATCCAGTGCTAGTGTGATAATCAGGCGGGGCACAGATTGTTTGTTTTTTGGCCTAGCTTTGATATCATACCGCTCAAAATAAGCGACAATAATCATAATATGAGGAGCAGCTGTGAAGGATTTTTGCGGAATTTTTGACCCCGAAGGTTTATTCCAACAACCTGATGATAAACGACTCGAAAAAGTATTGATGGCGATGGCGCAGGGTGCTTATAGGACCGCTGATCTCTCGCACAAGTATGTCTCTGGAAGTAAAGGCACAGTTATTAGCGCTAAGGTGACTAAAAGCGCGCGAGTTGTGATGGGTGTATATCAGCATACACCCCCCGGTGGTGCCAAGATGCCGCCTGTGCTTATTCCGTTAGGTGTGTTTGACAGCCATGATGCGTACGTGCAGTGCCTCAAACACCATGCCAAAGCCAAGCTCGCGAGACACATTGATCAATTTTCAATTGATCAAGTTCAGTTTTTTAAAGACATGTTTCCGGCAAGCGATCAAGCACCTGTCGAAGATGCAGTGCAACTGGCTCAGCTGGTCTTCTATGGTAATGTAGAAGTTATTGAGTTTACCGATCTACAATCTGAAGCGTTAAAGCTCAAGTGTCCCGCGTTACTTGAAGGGCCGGCGGGCTCTGGTAAAACCCTCGTGCTTTTTCAGCTATTACAGCAAGTTGTTGATAAGCTTGAGCAGGTCGATGGAGAGGTTTTGCCCGTCCTTTATGTGGCACCTGAACACTTAGCGAAAGAGGCCAAAAAAAAATGGCAGGAGCTCGGCATCCAAACAAGAGTGACTGTTTTATTTAAGGCTGCTGAGGACATAGCCAAAGAACAATATCCAGGTGCTAACGTTGTTGGATTTGAGGCATTTGAGACATGGTTCGCTGATTCAGCTTTTGCTCGTCAGCCAGGAAATAACCAGGGAAAAAAGGGAGCGAAGGCAAAAAAATCTAAAGCTAAAAAAATCGACGTTGAGGCATTATACCGTGAGCTTAAATTAATCGCGGCAGTAGGGCCCAATAAGTATATGCAATTGGGTGTCAGAAATAGTCGTTTTGCAAAAGATATGCGTGAACAGGCCGTAAAGGTTTTTAAGAGCTATCAAAGAACCTTGTTGATTGATGGTGACGCTGAGAAAAAAGTCGATCCCTATTTGTGTCCTTCAGAGCTTCCTGATCATGCAAGTTATAGTTATACCTTCATTGATGAGGCGCAAAATTACCCGGCTTGTCAATATCCTCCCATACTTAAAGAAGCTGATGGTAATGTGATAGCGGCAATGGATAGTAATCAGGTTACTCGAGATGCTTTTACGAGCAGTCGCATGCTGCATGAAATGTTTGATGCGCATGCTATTAAATTTCATCGAGCATTTTTAACGGGTACGCATCGGGTGCCGATTAAAGTGAGTCAGGCAGCAGAAAATTTATTGCGGTTGAAAAATTTGTTATTAGGTGGTGTGACTGATCAAGGCCAGTCAATTAAATTTCCTTCTTATGTTGGTACGCAAGGCGAGATGAGATGGTATCGGTCAATAGACGACTGTGGTGAGCAGTTCGCTCGCTGGCAAAACAGTGCTAATGTTGCCTTCATTGCTCCAAATAAAGATATTCAGGAGGTTCTTGAAGATAAGTTCGGATTTCCTCAGGTTTTCTTAATAGATGAGATTATTGGTTTAGAATATGAAGAAATTATTGCTGTTGGGTCTGATGTCGAGTTTATGAAAATCGTAAGAGAGCGTGGGCTTTCTCCTGACGATAAACACACCTCTCATCAAACTAAGGATAAAAAAGCGGTTATTTCGCATGAAGCTCCAGTGTTAGCGATGAATCGTTTGTTTGTTGCAATGACGCGTGCTCAAGACACTTTCTGCTTTGTTTCTAGCATGGATGGAAAGCATGATGAACGTAATGTCGAAGGCTTGCATGAATGGTTATTGCATGGCGATACGGTTAAAACGGATAATAAGCCCACAGGCTCAGCTCCAGCAGAAAATGTGCATTCAGATGAGCAGCTGGGTGGTGCCCCAGCACCTGCGCCTAGGGACAAAGAGGTTGCGTCATCAACCCCAGAAGAATGGTTCGAAAAAGCTGTTGAATTGATAAAGAAAAAGGCTTTTCGGCAGGCTGAGAGAATTTATAGAAAGCATAGAAATACTATGCCATTTAAACCTTACAGATCCTTTGCGATATTAAAAAATGCGGTAGACGATGACAAACTTAGAACATTTGAAGAGTCCATCCTTGCTGATCTAGAGGCAGGTGATTTTAATTCGCTTCATGAATTACTGTTAACATCTGTGAAGAATATAGAAAGCATTTGTTACGTCAATAAGCTCAATCGTGATTCATCACTTAGTTTAATGGAATCAATTGTTCATTCACAGAAGGCTGTTAGAACTTTCTTTGCATTGCTGCGCGCGATCCAAGATTCAACAGTTAAAAAGCCGCCATTAATGCTTGACTTTATTCATCAGCTCAATAAGCACCTTAGTGCTAATTTTAAAGAGAGCTTGTTTGAGAAGTTTCTTCAAAAGAAATTTACGAATGAAGATCATGTTGTTGAGATGGGTGTCGAAATTGACGCGCCGGGTGAAGCAAGACAGGCCGAAAAACCTGTCAATCCTCGGACTATTACTAACGAAAGTTGTTATTTATTTGATTTAATTAAAGGCGATCTTTCATCGACGGTAAAAGCTTTAGAGAATTTAGGAGAGGATTCAGTTGAACACCTTGCTCAAATCGCGCCGTTGTTTTCACTATTTGGCATACTGTATGAATTTTTTAAGAAGTCAGAGGAGGGGCACGATGAGCAGGCAAAAACAGCTTGGGAACGAATAAAGTACCTATGGAATCGCTTTTTAGCTGATCTTGATGAATCAGGCGAACATTTTTTTGAGGCTGTATTCACACGCAAAGATAGAGCTCGTTTGTTTGCAAAATTTCTGTCGAAATTATCAATTATTCCTCAGTATTTTAGATCGGTGCTTTTTAATATATTGTATATCAGAAAAAAGAATTTAATTGGTCAGATGGAATGGCAGCCCACTTCATTTTTACAAACACTGTGCATAACCAAGTATGGTATAAATGTCTTGTTCAGTTTAATAAGCGACCATCCTGAACTATTGAATGGTGATCCTTTGCCTTGGCATCAGAGATTTGAAGGAAAGCTTGGAAAAGATTCGCACACAGCACTTGAAATGTTGCAAGATGCAGCGTCAAGTTCAGGGAGCGCAGCTAAGTTGCTAAGTATGCCAGGTTTTAAGAAAATCCTAGCCTACAAACCACCCGAAGGGCTTGAGGAAAATGATAAAAAATCCACATTTCTCAACCATAAAAATCCACCCAAAGATTATTTTGTCAAGTTGATGTGGAATAAAAAGCGAGGGGTGTTTAAATTAGACGTTTTATTTGACCAGCCTTTTGTTTATCAAGGGGTGATATACCACTGTTTGTATGATGCTATTGCTGATCGAATGCCTCATAAAAAAATATTTTTAGAAGTCGTTTATGAAATCGTCTTTGAAGGAAAGCACATTTTATTTGAAAAAGATGCTCGGCCATTGAAAGATTTTATAGAGGCGCTGATAAAAGCGATGAGCATAAATGATTTTTATATCTTATTTATCGAGCCCGTAGTGTCTAGCCGCTACGGTATGATACAAATGTATCAAAACCCACATGGCACTATGGTGCACCATGTGTTTATGGTGTTGAAATACCATAAAGAGCTGGCCAATGAAATTGATTTATCCTCTATTGTTGATGAGCTTGGTGAGGAAATGATCGATGATATATTTTCTCGGCTTGATGAGCATGAGCACCATTTCCGTCAACCAAATTCACTGCTCAATTCTCCCCAAGAAGATGAGGCCAGTAGCTCAGACCCAATTGCTGGTTCTGGTGAAACGCCAGATGAACAATTTCCAGCAGACTCAATCCTTGCTGATCTTATGGCTGGAGATACTGATGCGTTGAATGGAGTGCTCTTACTAGAGCCTGAGCATCTCGAAAAAATTTGTTTTATTGACAAGCTCAATAGTGATCCATCATCTAGCTTGATGGAGGCTGTCGCCAACTCAAGAAAGGCGTTAATGTCTTTCTTTTCGTTACTCAGTTACATTCAAGCTTCTGGTGATCAACGAAGAGCATTAGTTTTAGCATTGGCCAATCAAATCAATCAACATCTTAGTGCTGGTGCCATAGGAAATATGCTTGAAATATTTTTTATGAAAGATGTCATTGATGAAGATAAAAGAGTGGTGAGCAATAAATTTTGTTATTTGCTTGATTTAATTAAATTACCCGTTCCTGAAGCGAAAACAATTGAAGAGCGGGATCAAAAATCACCGTTACTTCATTTATTTTTTCTTAGATTATTCCTAGGTAAAAAAGGTGGGAAGGAAAAATCTAGAAAAGTTCAGCAGGCATTGAAATTTGATTTGAATCGATTTTTGATTGAAACTGATGAAAATGGTAGACATTTATTTAGCTATATATATAGCAGCGTACCTACATTTAATTTATTTTCAGACTTTTTATCAGACTTTTTTCAGTATCTACTTATTCCTCAATATTTTAAATCAGTGCTGTTCGGAACATTGCACATTAAGAAAAAAACCCCGGAAGGTGAAATTGTTTTTACTACCAGTTCGCTTTTAAAATTAATGACCGCTGGTAAGATTGGCGCAAGGATTCTATCTATTTTGATGACAGGTTACCCTGATCTATTTAATGGCGATCACCTTGCGTGGTATCAGAGAACTGGTGATCTATCTGAGGAAGAGCTAACCACACCGCTTGAGCTTTCGTTAGAGGCGAGTTCAGAGTATAAAGAGGACTTGCTTAAACATCCATTATTTTCGAATGAAATTCAAACGTTCGAATTGCCAAAAAATCTTAAGTCTAGCAAGAATAAGTCAGCATTTCTTGACCATGAAAGGCCAGCCAAAGATTATTTTGTTAAGTTGTTGTGGGATGAAAAACAGGGCGTTTTTAAATTAGACCTCTTGTTTCATCAGCCTTTTGTGCATAGAGGGGTGATTTATCGTTGTTTGTATCATGCCATTGCTGAACGAATGCCACATCGAAAAACATTTCTTGAAGTCGTTTTTGAAATTATCTTTAAAGGTAAACATATACTTTTCACTGAAAGTGCTGAGCCATTGAAAGCATTTTTGCAAGAATTGATTTATTCAATGAATCTTATTGATTTCTACGCTGCGTTTGTTGAGCCGGTGATATATGGTCGCTATTCAGTGCAAGCAATGCATGAAAATCCCCATCATACCATTGTGGTTTACATTTACTTTTTTATAAAAAACCACGAGAAATATAAAAAAAATATCGATTTGTCTCCTCTTGGCGAAGAGCATGGTGAAAAGCTTGATAGATTATATGAAGTATTTCATAGGCATGAGGAGGAGTCTCCTAGGCCAAATTCACTTTTTAAGAATTCGCACGCTGATCGAGCAAATGATTCTGCTGTTGATGGTGGCATTGACACGGCTGCAATGCGGGCAATGCTTGGCGCAGGCGCTCCTGGCCCTCAACCAAAAAGCATTGAAGGGTTGGATACACCTACTAATAAATTATCGATATTGCGCGACTTGAATGAAGGCGGGACAGATTCGCTAAGACTTTTATGTGAGAAAGGCACGGCTATCGTTGAACAAGTGCTTTTTAAGTCCAAAATGAGCGTTGGCTCTAAGCAAGCTTCCTTGATGGAAACCATTCTTTCACCAGAAAATAGACGAGCAGCATTCACATTGTTTAGTTTTTTGAGTGAGGTTCAGTATATCAATCAACCAAGAGATCCACGCGCCATTAATTTAGCTGTTGTTCTAAGAAGGTTTTCTGATTGGATAATTAACCATCTTAGTTTGCAAGATCAAGCTACTATTTTATTTTTATTTATGACTCCAACTTTTAATTTAGAGTATTCGCCTTGTGAAACATTGCGTGAATACTCTACGGAAACTCCTGCGTGTGGCCTCAAAACAACTGATGGCGATAGTGAATTCTACTTATTAGAACTGGCTGGCCAACATTTTCATCCATTGAAGAGGCGGTATAAAATTCCAAATGAGATGCTTCAAATGTTTGTTGATATTTTTGTTTCTTCTAATAAATCGAATAATAAAGTGATGAAGTCTATGCTTAGGGTTCAATTAAATCGATTTTTGAATGAGGTTAGTAATCTTGGTAGAAACTTTCTTTATTTAATTTTTGCTAATGTTGATTTAAACCATCAATTTAACTCATTTTTATTGGCCATGCATGATGGGTGGTTAATCGATGCTTATTTTAAAAATGCACTGTTTCAAACCTTATTTGGCAATGATTGTGTTGATGGAGTTGATACTGCAGTGGTCACTTCATTGCTCAATGGACTATGTGCAGGCGTAAATGAAACGCTTGAAGACAATGGGCTCTCTTTTTTGTATGCATTAATAAGGAAATATCCAGGATTATTGAAAGGACCTCCTTTGCCATGGCATCAGGGTTTTCGTTCATCTGGGCAGTGTCCTTTAGCTGTTTTAGGCAGCAAAGCCGAGGCTGGAGATGTTTCAGCGAAAGCTGCTTTAGAAACGATAAAAAACCGTGCTCCTTATATTCTGAAGTATTCAAGGCCTACGGGTTTAAGTAAAAACGATGTGGCTTGTTCTCTTGAGGTGCTGCACGATATTGAAGAGGTGTTGCCAGAATTGCTTAAGTTGCTTTCGAAAGAAGACTGGAGCTGTGATTTGTTTTTTGCAACGCCCTTTAAGCATGAAAGTGTCTATTATGAAAACTCAGTTGTGATTTATGCAGGCTTATATCAATTTATTATTGATCGTCCATCGCTCCGCTCCGCGTTTATATTTGCTTTGTCTAACATTCTGTACTGTGGCCAATATCGTGTTATTAAGCCTGAAAATTATGAACAATCACTAACCTTCTTTAAACGTTTCATTCAGCGAGCGAGTTTGTCTGAAATTTACGAAGTATTAGGACATCTGTCTGTTGATCTTCCTGTCGATGAAGAGTATAAGATGGAAAAAAATCAAAATAGAGGTTTCCTACGGATTCTTTGTGCTGCTTTAGCAAAGATGTGTGATGAACCTTATTATGCTGATAAGCTTACATACCTTTTTGCCAAATCTCCCAGTGCTGATGCTTCAGCAGATGAGCCGCCACTTGAGTCTGTTAAAGGACGTTTTACATACAATTCTGTGTTTTATACCGCTTGCGAAGGTAGGGCTATCGTCAAAGCTGAGCAATTGGCAGCTGAGCCTGCAGCGTCTAAAGGAGCTAAATGACCTTGATGCTTAGCGCATGAATTTCAGGGCCAATCATGCCTTCTAGGGCGTGATAGATTTTTTGGTGCGCTTTAACTGGGGTGAGGCCATCCAGCGCTTCTGCCTTGATTTTAATGGTAAAATGCCCAGCACCTGATTGCGCGCCGGCATGGCCGATGTGCATTGGGCTGTCGTCGATGATCTCTAATTCATCTGGCTTGAGTGCCGCAGTGATTTTTTCGCGCATGAGTTTGATTCGGTCGTCATTGTTCATGTGGTTTCCTTGGTTTTTCTATAAAATAATATCGTTTTTTGTTGTCATTCCCGCGAAGGCGGGAATCCAGTTCAAAAATATAGACTCCTGGATCCCCGCCTTCGCGGGGATGACAGCGAGGAATGCGTGAATGCTGGCGAGGAATGCGTGAATGCTGGCGAGGAATGCGTGAATGCTGGCGAGGAATGCGCGAATGCTGGCGAGGAATGCGTGAATGCCGATGAGATGCAGCTGAATACCGGAGAGGTGCACAGTGATGACAGCGAAGCATTGGTCACGTCTCTCTCATATGTTTAGCTAAATAAAATGCTTGTATGACGATAAACACAACCGTCAAGCCAAGCACACCAAATAATTTAAAATTAACCCAAGTATTTGTGCTGTAATGATAAGCGACATAAATGTTAGCAAAGCCAACAAATGTAAAGAACCCAATCCATAGCCAGTTGAGCCTTCGCCAAATTGGATCGGGCAATTGCACTTTGCCTTGAAACATCATTTCAATAAGAGGTTGCTTGCCCACATATTGCGTGACAAAAAATAATAGCGCAAACAACCAGTTAATCACGGTTGGTTTCCACTTAATGAAAATAGGTTTTCGCAGTATTAATGTGGCAGCCCCAAGCGCAACGATAAGGCCAAGCATGCCCAGTTGAATGCGATCTACCCGTTTATGCTTCATCCAATAAAAAAGCACCTGAAGCGCTGAAATAATAATCGCTGCCAGTGTTGCGGCATAAATTCCATTTAATTTGTACACCACAAAAAAGACAATGATGGGTAAAAATTCAAATAGCATTTGCATAATCGTCTGTCCTTCGGTCTTATTTGTTGGATTTGATTGCCATGTGGCGTTGTTGATATTCTTTTTGCAGTGCTTGTCGAAGTTGTGCTTCGCGATGGCGACGTTTTTCAGTCTCGGTTTCTGGTGTATAAGGCGGTAGGGCAGTGGGTTTTCCGTTTTCATCTACCGCTACCCAAGTTAAGTAGCAGGTATTGGTGTGTCTTATGTCACCGGTGAGCGGGTTTTCGGCAGTGATTTTAATGCCAATTTCCATCGAGGTGCGCCCCACAAAATTAACGGACGCATAAAACGTGACAATCTCGCCAACATGAATAGGTTTTTTAAAGATGACCTGATCAACAGAGAGTGTAACGACATTTTTTTTGGCATATCGTGCAGCACAGGCATAGGCTGCACGATCGATGAGCTTTAAGATATCGCCACCATGCACATTGCCTGAAAAATTTTGCATATCGGGTGTCATCACCGTGGTGAGAATAGCCGATCGTTGATTGTTTTCAGGCATGTCCGTCTCCTTACTTAGCCAGTGTCATCCTCTCTAGCTTACCAGCAAAGACCAGTAATACCAATGCAATACCGATACTGATCACGCCATATCCGAGGAAGGCGTGCGTGTAAATGCCTTCTATGGCATGTCTGGCTGTCATGGTTTTTGGCACGCTGGCAAAGCGAGCAATATTGCCGGCAATGGTCGTTGCTGCTGCAATTGCTAAAAACCAGCCACCCATCAGCATGCCACGCAATTCATCAGGCACGAGTTTGGCGATCATGGCTAACCCAATAGGCGACAGAGAAAGTTCGCCGGCTGTTTGGGTATAATAGCTCAATACTAGCCACCAGCTTGATACCATGTGCCCAGGCGCCGTAAGTTTAACTGCACCAACAAGCTCCAAAAAGCCCGCGCCCATCAGAATAATACCGATGACGAACTTGAGGGGGATGTGAACATCTCTGTCACGTTTATCAAAGAAACGCCAAATTTGGATCATGATAGGCGTGAGTGTTATGATCGCAATGCCATTCAATGCCCAATAGGCGCTGGTTGGGATAGTAAACCCGAAAATATGTCGATCAACCAATCGATTAATAAATAGTGTCAAGCTCATTGGCATTTGCATATAAAGTGCAAAGAACACGATAGCAAACGTTGAGAGTATCACGCACACAAACAGTCGCTTGCGTGTAAGGGCGTCATAACGCATACCGTATGTGAAAATATAAGCAACCAATAAGATGGCAACCAAAATTAACAATACATTAGTTGTGTCTGGGTGACGTAGGAGTAGTGTTGTCACAGCAACACAAGCAATGGTTGAGACTACAATCGTTAGCATTTTTATTGGCGACATTTTTTGGCTGATTTTTTGGTTAATATCAGGAAATCTTTTTAAACCATGATAAAAAACAATTACGCCAAGCACTAAAGAAAGCGCAGCGACGAAGAAACTCGGGTAAAAGCCAAATTTGTTTTGTACAAAACCACACAGCACAATACCAATTAAACTGCCGACATTGATCCCCATGTAAAAAATCGTGAAACCATTGTCACGACGATGATCGTCAGGCTCGTATAAGTCACCCACAGCAGCAGACACATTGGGTTTGAAAAAGCCATTACCTGCAACAAGTAATGCGAGTGAGAAGAAAAAGGAGTGCCGGCCATCAATCGCCAGTAAAAAATAGCCGATGGCAAGCGCAATGCCGCCAATCACGACAGCATTTTTGTAACCGATAAAACGATCTGCTACGAATCCACCAATCACAGGCGTAATGTACAGTAGCGCACCTAGTGTGCCAAAAAGTACATAAGCTTGCGAATCGGAAAAGTGTAAAATACCTTTCATGTATAGCACGAGCAATGATTGAACGGCGTAGTAAGAAAAGCGCTCCCACATTTCTGTCATAAAAAACACTTTGAGAGCAGGGGGTTGTTTAGCAATTTGCATTGTTCTTCTTCCTGTTTAATGTATCTTTTGTATTATCACAATAATAAGTAGCACGCTCGCGATGATCATTTCTGCCATGACAAGCATTTTTCCGCCAAAAACTTGATATCCCTTTGCAAGCTTTTTGTGGTAGCGACCGTACCAAGCCATGAGCGATGGTAGCAGAGCCAACAAGATTAAGCAAAAAATGCCCGCATAGCTAAGCGCTGCGATGAATGCTTGCGGGTAAAATAATGCTATAGCTAAAGGTGGCAAAAAGGTAACACCATAAATCAATAGCTTGTTGCCCTGTTTTTTGAGTTTAAGGCCGTCAGAAAGGAAGTCTGAAAGGCCAATCGAGACACCCAAAAACGAAGTTAGCATGCAAATACTGGCAAATAAATGCGCTGAAAAAGAAATAGTGCTGCTGTGCGAGATTTGACTAAGTGCTTGGGTAAGCTCAGCTGTTGTGTTGCTGTCTTGGGCTATTTTACTGAGCCAATGCCCGCTAATACTGCCTTGTACCACCGCATCCCAAATCAAATAACAGCTCAGTGTGATCACGCTGCCGATGATGATGGCGCGACGTATCATTTTTGCATCGTAGTTTACGTAAGCGCACAGTGTGGGCACGTTTGAGGCAAATCCAAATGATGTAATCACTACCGTGATGGCGCCTAACAAATGATGTGTGTTGCCCACTGTTAATGCGTGCGTTTTCACATGCGGGATAATTAGCAGGATTAATAATGCGAGTGCGAGTAATTTTATTGTCATCAATACGCGGTTGACGTGATCAACCGATCGAATGCCATGCCAAACAATCGCACCTAAAATAGCCGTAAAAATAAGGGAGTTGATCCAATGAGGCATAGAGACTTTAGCGCTAATAAATAGACTTTGTACCACGCCTGATCCACCGCTGATGTAGGCGGCGACCAATGCATAAAGCAAGGCAAGGTAGCAAATCCAGGCGACAATAGCGCCGGATTTTCCCAGTGTTTGCTTGGCCATTGAAATAATGTTGTTGTCTTGGTGTAACCATAAATTGACTTCTGCAATCAATAGCGCGCCAATAGTCATTACACACCATGCAAACACGAGTAATAAGCTTGATGACCAAAACCCGCTGTTTGCTGTTACGCTTGGTAATGCCAGCATACCGCCACCAATGGCGGTTCCAATGATTAATAGTGTTGAACCGATTAACTTGCTCATATGTTTTACCTATCCTAATGGTTGTCCGGAGTAAAAATAAAAAAATGAATGTGTCATAAGATCAGTGAATTTTGCCCTAGAGGGCAAAGTAGGGATAGTAAAAATAACGTTGTGCTAGTGCGCAAGTATTCATGGGGCCATTCTCATACAGTTGTGCTGGCCTGTCAAGTATTCTGAGCGGGCGAATAAAAAAGGCGGCTTCATGCCGCCTTTACCACACACTCATATCCATGAGCCAAGCACTACACAGTTAGCCATCCATGGCGCAGACACCTCCTTGATGAAGCTCGATTCTACGTCAGCTAAACTGCTATAGAAATAGTTTATTTTATGCACCAAACTTGTTCCTAAAATGAAACAATGAACGGGCTTGAAACCTTGTTATAAAACAAGCAATTAGCAATCTTGGATCAAGATTGAGCGAAAAATATAAGCAAAAGATTACGTCAAAAACACATGACATATTACGTAGTTGCACGGTGAATGTAACAAAATGTAATGGTTTGGCCACCCCAGAGCTAACCATCAAAATATCTGTTATGATACCACGCTGTTATATGGAGAAGGTGATCACGCCATGATAGATGATAACAAGCCGTCATTTGAGCAGCCGCGCATGCGTGGCATTTACTTGCTACCTAACTTGTTTACCACGGTTGGATTGTTCGCGGGTTTTTACGCGATTGTCGCGGCCATGAAAGGCATGTTTGATATTGCGTCTATTGCCATTTATGTGGCGATGGTAGCCGATAGTTTGGATGGTCGGGTTGCAAGATTGACCGGCACACAAAGTAAATTTGGTGCTGAGTACGATAGTTTATCTGACATGGTGGGTTTTGGGATTGCGCCAGCATTAGTGGCATATAGTTTGGCACTGCACCACCTCGGTAAAATTGGTTGGCTCGCCGCTTTTTGTTACACGGTGGCAACAGCATTGCGTTTAGCGCGTTTTAATATTCAAGCAACAGGTGAGGAAGAAGCCGATAAACGTTATTTTCAAGGCTTACCATCGCCGGCTGCAGCAGGTTTGTTAGCAGGTTTGGTGTGGGTTGATCACATCTTTTTGCTTCGAGGCTCAACTGCAAATGCAGTCATTGCCATCATGGTTGTGCTTACCGCGTTATTGATGGTGAGTAATATCAACTATCTTAGCTTTAAAGATTTAGATTTGAAAAACAGCGTACCGTTTTTTGCTATTCTTATAGTTGTTCTAGTCGTTGTGGCCATTGCGATGGATCCACCGCATGTATTGTTTTCTGCATTCTTAGTCTACGCCTTATCTGGCCCGATTATGTCGATTAAAGCTTTTTTCAAAGGAAAGAAAAACAAGCATGAGAAACATCCACGCTAGACGTTTTTTACCGATATTAATATTAGGTTTTTCTTCGGGATTGCCTTTGGCGTTAACGAGTTCAACGCTTCAAGCGTGGTTGACCAAAAGCGGTTTAAGTATTGTGACCATTAGCTGGTTTAGTTTGGTTGGCCAACCTTATGTCTATAAGTTTTTATGGGCACCCTTAATTGATCGGTTTAATTTTCCTTTTCTCGATCGACGCCGCTCGTGGATTTTGTTCATGCAGGGCTTATTGATCTTGTTTTTATGCTGCATGGCTATGATTAATCCGAGTCAGCATATTGGGATGATGGGTTTGTTTGCATTTCTCGTTGCACTCTCATCTTCCACACAAGATACCGCTTATGATGCTTATCGTACCGATTTATTAACCGCCGAAGAGCGCGGCCTAGGTTCAACCATGATGGTACTGGGTTATCGCATTGCGATTATAGTCTCTGGTGCATTTGCTTTGTTTTTTGCGCAATATCATGGTTGGCGTGATACCTATTTTTTGATGGCTTTGATTATGCTGGTTGGCGTGGTTGGCAATGTTATTGCAGAAAAATTAAAGGGTGATATTAAGCCGCCGCCCACGGTTCATGAAGCTTATCTTGGCCCGATAAAAGAATTTTTTTCGCGATCACATGCGTGGAAAATATTGTTATTAATTTTTTTGTATAAGCTTGGCGATGCTTTTACTTTATCGCTTAGCACCACGTTTTTGTTGCGAGGATTGCACTTTACATTGGTTGATTTAGCCGTTATCAATAAGGTGGGGAGTCTGCTGGCAACAATCGTTGGTGGGCTTCTTGGTGGTTTTTTAATGATGCGTATGCGTTTGTTTCCCGCGTTGTTGTGGTTTGGCGTCTTCCAAGCGGTGACAAATTTGCTTTACATGTTGCTTGCGATTGTTGGGAAAAGTTATTCGATGATGGCAACTGCTGTTATTTTTGAGCATTTAGCGTCAGGTATGGGCACAGTGGCTTTTCTTGCTTTGCTCATGGCGCTTTGTGATCATCGATTTTCTGCGACGCAATTTGCTTTATTTTCTTGTGTGGCCTCGCTCGGACGTGTTTACATTGGCCCCATTGCAGGCGTGATGGTTGAGCACATGGGGTGGGTGGAGTTTTATTTTTGGACATTCATCGCCGCAGCGCCGAGTTTAATCGTACTGTGGTGGTTAAAAAATAAAATTCATTTCAATTCGCCGGATGTGGTTCGGTAACTTATCAAACCGGCGTATAGCTTGGTTCAATTTCGGTTCCGGGTAGGGTGAGGTGCACGACTGTTGCGCTGTCGGCAGTTTTGCCGCGTTGGATATTCATCAAACCATTTCCACCAAGCATGGCCGCATCGTTTTTCATGATATCGTTAATAACCCCAGCTGAACGTTTGATGCCGGCTGAATTCATATGACTCACGGTAATAGTGGCTACTTTTGTATAAGGTATGTTAGGTTTGCTAGCGTAATTGGTGACTAAAGCTGGATTTGAAATGGCAAAGTGTCTGCTTGTTAAATATTGAATATCAGTACAATTGTAACAAGCGGATTGTGGTTTTGCTGATTTGGCCATCGCCAAGCAGGGAGCTAGCAAAAATAAAAGCGGTAAAGTAATAGCAATTTTGGTTTTCATGACCGTATAATCCTTGTCATTACATCTTACATCCTGTTGGCAATGATATGCCAATTTTTTGACCAAGTCAAAGCCCAAGGAGAAGAAAGTGGGAAAAATTTTCAAACAAGCCCTCGAGCGCCTTGATGACGCGGCGCAATATGCAGATATCGACCCAGAGGCCTTAAAGCGCCTAAAATACCCAAATATGATGCTAGAGTTTACGGTGCCTGTGCGCATGGATAACGGCAGTTTAGCCTTTTTCCACGGCTATCGGGTCCAGCACAGCAATATCCGCGGCCCTGGTAAGGGTGGTATCCGTTTTCACCCTCAAGTTGATCTTGACGAGGTGAAAAGCCTAGCGTTTTGGATGACAATGAAATGCGCTGTGCTGGGCCTTCCGTATGGCGGCGCCAAGGGCGGTGTATGCGTTGACCCTAAAAAGCTATCTCGCTTAGAAGTTGAGCGTTTAAGCCGTGGTTTTATTAAGCAACTTGCTGATTTTATTGGTCCAGATGTCGATATTCCCGCGCCAGATGTCTATACCAATTCAATGATCATGGGTTGGATGATGGATGAATACTCCCGCATCGCACGCCACAAAGTGCCTGCGGTGATCACAGGCAAGCCGATTTCACTCGGTGGCAGCGAAGGGCGAGATGATGCAACGGGTCGAGGGGCCTATTATTGTATTAAGGAGCTTGAGAAGCGGTCATCGTGGAAAGCCAATCAAAAGCGGGTCGCTATTCAAGGGTTTGGTAATGCTGGCCAGCATGTAGCTGAGTTGCTTTTTAAAGATGGTTATAAAATTGTGGCGGTGAGTGATTCAAAGGGTGGGGTGTACCATCCAGATGGGTTTGATATTCCAAGTTTGATTCACGCTAAGAATGATTCAAGAGAGCTCAAGGCTGTTTATTGTGACGAATCAGTGTGTGAAGAGATTGACGCTAAAAAAATCACGAATGAAGAGTTATTGGAGTTAGATGTTGATATTCTTATTCCCGCGGCGCTTGAAAACCAAATCACAAGTGAGAATGTTGAAAAAATAAAAGCGCCTTGTATCGTCGAAGTGGCGAATGGCCCTATTGAAGCGAGTGCCGATGACTATCTTTCAAAAAAAGGTACTATCATTATTCCAGATATTTTGGCGAATGCCGGCGGCGTCACCGTCAGTTATTTTGAATGGGTGCAGAATCGAAGTGGATATTACTGGAGCCTTTCTGAAGTTCATCAAAAATTAAAAAAAATGATGTCCACCGCATTTGAACAAGTTTTTGAAATTTCTGATAAACAAAAAATTGATATGCGTACCGCTGCTTATGTCGTTGCATTAAATCGCTTGGGTGAGGCGGTTGCGGCGCAGGGTACAAAAGCTTTTTTTGCTGAAAAATCATAAGATGATAAAAATAGGAAAAACCAGTGAGTGAAGTGTCAAACATTGTTGACCAACAATTATTGGCTCCTGCCGAGTTGAGTTTAGATAACATTCAATCTGTTTTAAGTAGTGCATTGCACGCCTCAGTTGATAGTGCTGATATTTATTTACAATCAAGCTTTTCAGAAAGCTGGTCATTAGAAGATGGTGTGGTCAAAGATGCTGGCTATAGTGCCGATCGCGGCGTTGGTGTGCGTGCGATCAGTGGTGAAAAAGTTGGGTTCGCATTTTCAGATGATATTATTTTGCCTGCATTGCAAGAAGCTGCTGTTGCGGCACGCAGTATTGCCAAACAAGGGCAAGAGCGTTCAGTGTGCGCCTTGAAAAAGACAACAGGTTTGTCTTTGTATTGCCCAGATAATCCGCTACAAAGTTTAGGGGAAGCGGAAAAAGTGGCATTGTTAAGGCGTGCAGATGAGTTGGCACGCAAACAAGACAAACGTGTTAAGCAAGTTAATGCAAGTTTGTCAGCACGGTATGATGTAGTGTTGGTTGCGGCAAGTGATGGTACCTTATCAAGTGATGTTCGCCCGTTGGTGCGATTTAATGTAAGCGTCATTGTGGAGGAAAATGGTCGAATTGAGCAGGGCGCGCAAGGATTTGGTGGGCGCTACGATTATAACACACTCATAAAAGGCAATCAGGTTGAGGGCTGTGTTAAAAAGGCGGTGGCTGATGCGCTTATTAATCTTACCGCAAAACCAGCACCTGCAGGCCTTATGCCTGTCGTGCTAGGGCCAGGGTGGCCGGGTGTGTTACTGCATGAAGCAATAGGGCACGGCTTGGAAGCAGATTTTAATCGAAAAGGAAGTTCAGCGTTTAGTGGCCGAATTGGTGAGCGCGTTGCTTCACCACTTTGCACGATTGTTGATGATGGTACGTTAAATCATTTAAGAGGTTCTTTAAATGTTGATGATGAAGGTGTGCCAACTGAGTGCACGACTTTGATTGAAAATGGGATCTTAAAAAATTATATGCAAGACAAGCATAATGCTCGTTTAATGAAGATGAAGCCAACAGGTAATGGCCGAAGAGAGTCTTATGCGCATGTTACTTTGCCTCGCATGACAAACACATATATGTTGGCAGGTTCGCACGACCCTCAAGAGATTATTGCTAGTGTAGAAAAAGGGGTTTATGCAGTTAATTTTGCTGGTGGTCAAGTTGATATTACAAATGGTAAGTTTGTTTTTTCAGCGAGTGAAGCTTATATGATTGAAAATGGAAAATTAACCTATCCAATTAAAGGCGCCACCTTAATTGGAAATGGCCCAGATGTGTTAACGAAGGTTTCCATGGTGGGTAATGATTTAGAGCTAGATCATGGTGTAGGTACATGTGGCAAGGATGGTCAGTCTGTTCCGGTTAGTGTGGGGCAGCCCACGTTGTTAATTGATGAGCTAACGGTGGGAGGTACGCAGTAATGTCAGAGCTTAAGCCCTTAACTGCTATCGCCCAAAAAGCACTTGATTATGCAAAGCAACTTAACGCAACAGATGCTTCGGTTAATACTAGTATTGATAAAGGTTTTTCTGTCAATGTACGTTTGGGCGAAGTTGATCGATTGGAACATCATTGTGAAAAAAGCTTATATGTCACCGTTTATTTTGATAAACACAAAGGGTCGGTGAGCATTTCAGATACAAGTGATCAGGCAATTAAAGATGCTGTTGAAAAAGCTTGTAATATTGCGCGATATATACAGGCTGATCCGTATCATGGGTTAGCTGAAAAAGAGTTGTTTGCCACCGATATTCCTGATTTAGATTTATATCATCCCAGCGCATTAACCCCCCAAGCAGCAATTGAAAAAGCAACAGCTTGTGAAAAAGCGGCTTTTGCGACAGACAAGCGGCTAACTAATTCAGAAGGCGTTGAAATTGCTACGCATGAGTATCACAACGTTGCTGCAAATAGTCGAGGTTTTCACGCTGAAACTTCAGGTACGTTTCATACTGTTGGCTGTGGACTAATTGCCGAACAGGATGGTCAGATGGAGCGTGGCCATCGATATGTAACGGTCAGAGATTTTTCTGCAATGCCTAACCTATCAGCTATTGCTAAAACAGCAGCTGAAAAAACCTTGTCTAAGCTTGGGGCTAAAAAAATTAAAACCTGTAAAGTGCCCGTTGTTTTTCATCGTGATGTGTCACGCGGTTTGATAGGTCATTTTCTCTCAGCAATTAATGGACATAATCTTTATAAGCAATCTTCTTTTTTATTGGACGCCTTGGGCAAACCAATATTTGCTAAACATATTCAAATTAACGAACGTCCATTTTTGCCGAAAGGAATCGCCAGTTCAGCGTTTGATGGGGATGGTGTGGCAAAACAAGAGCGAGCAATTGTAGAAGGCGGCGTGTTGCAGCATTATTTGCTTGATGTTTATTCGGCGCGTCGATTAAACATGAAAACAACAGCCAATGCCGGAGGCGTCAGTAATTTATTTTTAAATTCACAAGTTGATGGTTTGGATGAACTGCTAAAAAAAATGAATACAGGATTGTTGGTTACCTCCTTAATGGGGCAGGGTGTTAATATTGTGACAGGTGATTACTCACGTGGTGCGAGTGGTTTTTGGGTGGAAAATGGCGAAATTCAGTACCCAGTGTCTGAAATCACGATTGCCGGCCACTTGGGTGATATGTTTCAGCACATTGTTGCAGTTGCAGGTGATGCTGAGCCATATAATAATATTCGCAGCGGTTCATTGCTCGTCGAGCAAATGACGGTGGCGGGGGGATGACAACGAAGTTGGCTTATGTTTTAATGAGCCACAAATTACAGTAAGGAGCTTAGATGATTATTTTTGAAACAAATTATGGTCCGATCAAAATTAAACTTGATCATGAAAATACGCCTAAAACAGCGGCAAATTTTCTTCAATATGCTAAAGATGGCTTTTATGATGGTGTTATTTTTCATCGTGTCATCAATAATTTCATGATTCAGGGTGGTGGTTTTGAGCCTGGTATGCAGCAAAAAACGACGCGTGCGAGCATTGAAAACGAAGCGGATAAAGGCGGTAAAAATAACCGTGGTACATTAGCCATGGCACGCACGATGGATCCACACTCTGCCAGCGCACAGTTTTTTATAAATGTTGTTGATAATGATTTTTTGAATTATCGCAGTCAATCGCCCGATGGTTGGGGATATTGTGTGTTTGGTGAGGTTGTTGAAGGCATGGACACGGTCGATAAAATTAAAGGGGTAGAGACAACGTCTCGCGCAGGCCATCAGGATGTGCCTGTTGATGATGTGATTATCAACAAAGTGACTGTTGAAGAAGAATAGGGGGTAGCATGCCGTCGTTTGATGTAGTCTCTAAAACAGATACTCATGAGCTTAATAATGCTGTTGATCAAGCTAATCGTGAAGTTACCACGCGTTTTGATTTTAAAGGCACTAATGCTTCTTATAAATTTGAGAACGAACAGATTGTGATGA
>PANR01000027.1 GCA_002707695.1 Legionellaceae bacterium | reverse complement strand
GCTTCGCTTGAAAGCCTGCCCTCGACTCCTGTCTCGGGCGTTCAGCGGGAAAAAGCTCGCGCTTTTTCTATCTCCGCTTCACCCTGCGCGGGAATGACAACAGGAGGAGTGCGGGAATGACAATAGTTCAGTTGTTGTCATCCCCGGCCTGATCGGGGATCCAGTATTACAATAAATTGAATAAAATAAAACCAATCACCCCAAAAACTATACCATTTTTTCGCTATAGTTTTTTTCATTTAGTTAGCATAACTTTCTAACTCAGCCGATGGCTGATGTGGGAGTGTGCAACAGGGGTGTTGGGCATGCTGTCGATTGACAACGAGGTCGTGTGTCATATAATCGTCGTTCAAGTGTCACGAAGACCCACCTGTCAGTTTTAATTTCCCAGCTCACGCAGAGCAAACCGGCGAACGCATCGCATTGTGTAATGTAAAAAAGTTAGAGTAATATTAATGGCCGCATTATCCCATTCGCCAGTCTGGTTTGAACAGCACTGTGAAACGCTTAAACAAGATCTCGATCTTGTGAACGTCTTATATGGGCACATGGTGTCAGTAGACCAAGGGTTTTTGCTGGGCAGCAATTGCAGACAGCCTTATGAAAATCAGCTGGTTTTGCAGCGTAAACTGCAGGTAGGTGATGAGTTTTTTGGGTTTGTTCGTTCGGTAGAAAAACCGAGTATCCGTGAAGAATATGTATTTCGTCCGGCGGCGTTTGATCAGGGTGTGTTTTATCTTCGTGAAAAAATAGCTGCTGCCATCAAGCAATCGTTGATTGAGTATCGTCGGTTATCAGTTGCAGAAGTCTGTTGTTTTGAGCGTTGGAAAAGTCATTCATCAGAAAATGATAAGCCCTCTGATTGTTTAAGCGTTACGCCCAATGCACCGCGGCGTCGATATTATTTGTATGCGGATAACCCAAAAGCGTATGTTACCGCGAGAGAGCTTGAATATCTGCGTTTATTGGTTAAGGGGTATAAGTCAGCAAGCATCGCTGAAACGTTATCGGTGAGCAGCCACACTGTCGACGCGCAGCTTCGTAATATTAGAAAGCGTTTAGGTTGTCGTAACATCATCGAAGTAGTGAATATCTTGTATCAGAATCGGTTGTTGGTTGTGAAGTAGGGGGGGGTGAGAGCGGCAGAATCGTTGTCATCCCCGGCTCGATCGGGGATCCAGTATCATGACGAGCTTGAATAAAATAAAACCAAATTTCTGCAAAACTATACCATTTTTCCGTAGTAGTTTTTTAAAATCATCAGCGTAAACTGCCGTGAAATAAAGGAGTTAGCAATATGCCGCGGGCAAAAAGAAAAAATCTTGACAGCAATGATCATCACGGTATACTGCACCCACGAATCACGGACGACCTTTCTTATAATAACTTCCAAAAACCAGCTCACGCAGAGCAGACTTGTTTTTCAAGTCAAACAATCATGCTTGTACTTGCACGTCGGTTAATGCCTGCGTGCGCTCGATACTAAGGAGTATAAATGAGCCATAAAACAGCTTCACTTTTTTCAATAGCCACCGGTGCACCAACGGGCGCAGGTGTGATGTCATCTGTTGTGCGTGCAGCAATGCCGCCGGCCGAGGCAATGGGCGCGATTGAAGCGAATACTGTTATCAATGCCGAAACGGGTAACCTATTTTTCACAACAAAAAGCATCAGCGTTGCCGATCTTGGCGTGTCATGGCCGATTGGGTTTGTGTACAACAGTCAAGACAAATCAGCTTGGCGCATGAAAGGGTTTGATGAAGTTGGTGCGCTCTCAGGCACGATCAATACAGCAGGTTCAAGCGTGGTTGTCACACGCGCCGATGGTGCAGCAATCACTTACCAATATGATACTGATCAACAAGCTTATGTGGCGATTGATCCTGATGTGGGCCTTGTCACGCTCACCTACCAAGCCGATAAAACGTGGTTGCACACCACGCCACTGACCGGTGTGCAAAAACAATTTGATGCAGAAGGTAGGTTAGTTTCTCGCGCTGATAAAAATGGCAATCAAACCAATATTGTTTACGAAGATGGCCAAACGCAAATTGAATTGCCTTCAGGCCAAACGATTACCTATGTCAACACCCGCGAAAATTACACCATTTATGTGGGCGATGTTGCCACCAGCAAACCCGTGCAAACCGCAACGATCGATGCACAAGGCCGTCTCGTTGATCAGTCGTGGTTTACCGAGCAAGATGAGTCAAGTTTTTCCATTCAATATACTTACGATGACAATACAGCTTTTTTACAAAGCGCCACACAAGCCGACCAAACGAGTATCACGTTTGCTTATGATGCAGCACGTCGTGTGGAAAAAGTTCAGGATGGTGAAGGGCGTACCCAAACGCTCACTTATTCGGCGGGGCAATGCGTGGTTACCAATGCATTGAGTCAAGCCACGCAATACGCGATTAATGATCATCAACTAGCGTCAGTCACTCTCGCACAGGGCGAACAGATTGACTTTGCCTATGATGACAAAACCGGTTTGATTGAAACGGTGACTTTACCTGATAAAAGCACAAAAAACTTTGCTTACAATGCGAGTGGACTAGCCGTTAAGACCAGCGCACAAGCACCATCACCTTCGACAGCGCAGCAACCCGTTGAGTTGATTCGTGATAAAAACGGGCGCGTGCAAAATCGCTTGACGTATCAAGATGCCACCGACCCCACGGCAGCCACCTATGTTCAGCGTTTTGTTTATGACGAGAAAGGCAATGTGCTGTTTGAAGTGGGCGAGGCCGGTCAAATCACACAACATGATTATGACGCCAAGGGTAATCGCACAGCAACGCGGCGTTATTTTTTTGCTGATACGGACGTGTTTCAGGCGCGAGATGACTTTCCGTTCACGCCTGATAGCCTGACTGATTTTTTAAGCCATCAAACACAAGACAATATTCAGCTCACCACATTTGATTATTATGACAATGGGTTGTTAAAAACCAGCACACGCACGACGCACGATGGCGCAAGCCCACAAGTCACCACGCATACGTGGGATGTGTATGGCAATGAACTCACCTCAACGCAAACGATTAATGCAACAACAGCGGCTACAACCAGCAAAACAGTTGATGCAATTGGCCGTCAAACCACCTTAGAAAAAGCCAATGGCGATCAATATACGTGGCAGTATGATGATGCCAATGCAGCGGTTACCTCGACATCGCCATCAGGATTAGCGAAAACCGTTGTGCATGACAAAGGCGGCAAAAAAGCGGCGTCAATCAGCACGGCAGGCGCGATTAAACGCCAAACTCAATACACGCGTGATGCGGCAGGCCAACTATTTAAAACGCAATTGCCTAATGGTCAGCACGTCTATCGATTGTATCATCAAAATGGCAATCTCGCTTATGAGATCGATCCGTTAGGTTTTGTGGCGGCGTTTACTTATGATAATAATGGCCGCGAACAATCTCGCACGCACTATGCAACAAGCATTGATGTGACCACACTTCAACCTGGCCAAACCAGTTTAAAGATCGCGCCCAACGCCAATGATCGAACAAGCTACACAATTTATAATGCGCTCGGCCAACTTCATTACAGCATCACACCAGCAGACGATGATCGAACAGGCAGCCCAGCGTGGCAAGTTGTCGAATATCGCTATAACGATGCGGGTGAAAAAACACAGCAAACCACTTACAGCACTGCGGCAACTCAAGATCAAGTGAATGCGCTAGTGGCCGGCACAGCTACCCCACAAACCAGTGATGATGATCGAAGCGATTATTTCTTGCATGACCCAACTTGCAATGCACGCCTTCATCAAGACGCTAAAGGTTATATCACGCGTACGTACTATGATGGTTTGGGCCGTGAAGCCATTCGCACGCGATCTGCTAATCCAGCAGCGCCTAATAATTTTGATCCAAACACTGACGCTGAGCATGATGCAACACATTATACCTTCTACGATGGTGCAAATAAAATTGGCGAGGTGAATGCAGAAAATATTGTTACACAATACACGTACGATCAAGCCGGTCGTGTGCAATCCAAACGCACTTATTACCATCCAGCAGTGGCTGATCCATCGCAGGCCACGATATTTGAAAAACTGTTGCCCGCTGTCGATCCAGAAGATGCGCTCGAGGTTTACACTTACGATGCGCTTGGTCGTCTTATCAAAACAGAATATTCTAATACCAACATTCATACCGCAACGTATGACAGCAATAGCCGTGTGTTGACGAGCACGAAAACAGATCAAGCAGGCAGCGCAACACGAGAACAATCACATGATTACGATGCGTTTAATCAGCTCAAAGCAAGCACCAATCCGCGTAAAGGTGTGATGAACTATGCGTATGATGATAACGGTTTACAAATCGCAATCACAGATGAGCTTCAACAGACCACCGTATTTTATTATGACGTCAAAGGGCGCGTGGTTGCCGAGATCGACGCAGAAGGTTGTGTGAGGCAATATCAGTACAATCCCTTTGGTGAAAAAACACAAACACGACGTTTAATTAATAAATTAACGCAAGACCAATGCAAAGCATTAACCGGCGGCACAATCAATGCCAGCGTTACCGCATTGCTTAGTAGCACGCAATCGGTGAATGATGTCATTAATAACGTTACCTTTAACAAATGCGGAAAAGTCAAAACACAAACCGACGGTGAGGGTTACCAAACGAATTTTTCATATAACACCTTCGGCGAGCAATCCAATAAAACACAGCAAGTGGATCAATCTGGCGCAACCATTCAACACAGTTTTACGCATGACAAGTGCGGCAATTTACAAAGCCATGCCGTTACCGGTACAGACAGCCAAACGCAATTGACGCAAGATCAATATGCGTATGACATGCAGCACAAAGTCATTTCGCATACTGATGCCAATGGCGCGCAAACTACGTACACACGTGATCGATTGGGTAGAGAAGTGCTGCGAACCAATGCCTTGGGCGAGTCGATTGCAACCAGTTGGGATGCGTTTAATCGTATGTTATCAGTCACTGATGCGGTTAAAAACATCACGCGCTATGTTTATACGCAGCTCACACGCAGCATTCAAAAAATATTGCCGACAGGTGTTAGCACAACAACAACGCACAATGCGTTTGATCAAGTGGCGTCAGACACTGATGAAAAGGGTGTTGAAACACAAAAAACGTATGAGGCAGGTGGAAAGCTTGAGAGCGAAACGGTTGCCGGCGTGCTGCAACATCAGTATCAGTATCATCTCAATGGCGCCTGTCAGCAACACACCGATGCCAATCAGTTAGTGACCGCTTACGGCTATGATGGTAGTGGTTTGCTCACCAGTGAGACTAATGATCCAACCAATCAACAGCAGAGAATCACGCAAACGTTTGATGGGGCTGGCCGTGCGGTGCAGCAAGTTGATGAATCGGGTGTGGTCACCGCGCTTAGTTATGATCGCAACAGTAACGTCACACAAAAGGTGGTTGATGCTGGGGGTTTAAAGCACACCACCACAACCACGTATAACGGTTTGCAACAAGCCACCTCAACAACGGTGACTGATGCCAACACACCCGCACCGTTTGTTAAAAAAATGGAATTTGATGTCTTCTCACGCGCAGCAGGTATCACAAAAGATCCTGATGGTCTGAGCATTGCTACCAAAAAAATTCGTAACGATGCAGGCCAGGCTATCGCCGAAGTCGATGGCGAGGGCAATATGCGATTTTTGGTGCGCGATGTGCTTGGCCGTGTCAATTATAAAATCAATCAAGCCGGCGGTGTGATTCAGTTGTTTTATAATACGAATGGCCTTGTGACCCAAGAAACTCAATATGCTAACGGCATTGATGTCAGTAGTTTTCAAGGTAAGCCGCCAAGTGGGGCACAAGTGGCATCACTCATCAAGCCTGATAGCGCTGATGTGACGACGCACCGTGTTTACAATGATGATGGGCATATGGTGTATAAAATGCTTGGCAACTCGCTCACCGGTTTTGATCTTGACCCAACCGGCAAAGCTGTCAAAATTTCTCGTTATCATACACCGCTTGATCTTTCAACATTGACTGATTTTACGCAAGCCTCAATTGATGCCGCTAAACAAACCTCGCCTAAAGATCACATCACCTATCGCATTCATAATGAGCAGGGGTATTGTCAATATCATATTGAAGTCAATGAAAATGGCCAAGGGCATGTCACCGAATACGCCTACACGCCGTTAGGTCAAGTGGCTGATGAATGGCAATATGAGTTGTCTATTTCACTCGATACCGTGACACCCACGTCAACACCTTCAGATATTAAACCGCTCATCAACACCAGCGATAACGATCGACACACTCAGCACTTATATGATGACTTTGCTAATGAGCGTTTTCGCTTGCGCTACACATCAGCGACAACCGTATTGGTTGATGAATATCATTATGATCAGCGCAATGTGTTGAGTGAATCTCGTCGATATCAAACCCCGCTTAATCTGCCTGCGAAAGTGTCAACCGATAGCATTACCGGCGCCATCGCTGGGCAGAAGCTAGCAAATGACGAGAAAGATCTGCATCATGTTTACACCTACGATGCGCTTCGTCGAAAAACGGCTGTAAAATCCTGTCCAAACAATGCAGAACTTAACTTTGAAGAACATTGGTTGCTCGATGCTATTAATCACACGCTCACACACACCGATCGGCTCGGTCAAGCGTGGAATTATGCCTATGATGGCGCAGGGCGAAAAGTCAACAGTATAACGCCTGAAGTTGATGTTAACGATCTTGTGCTTAATGATGATCAAACGCAATATCAACTTACCCCGACTGAAACCACAGCCATTGAAACGGGCTTTACGTATGATAAAAACTCTCGCTTACTCACGCAAACCTATGCGCAGGGTA
Organism: Legionellaceae bacterium; assembly: GCA_002707695.1. Lineage (GTDB taxonomy): Bacteria > Pseudomonadota > Gammaproteobacteria > UBA12402 > UBA12402. The sequence goes on along the minus strand of PANR01000027.1, from coordinate 5,613 downwards.
CGTCAAAAGCGCATACCAAATTGATCGTGCGTGATGTATTAGGCCATGCCGTGAGTGTGAGTGAAAACTTGCCAGTTGATGATGATATGGCCACCGTCAGCAGCTTAACTGATCGGCCTGACACGGTTAAAACCGTCACCAAGTGTTATGTGTTTGACGTGCATGGTCGTCAGATTATTCGACCCAATAAGGCCAGTGAGTCCGACATTATCGTTTACAACGACATTAATAAAAAAGCATTTGAAGTTAATCATCAAGGCATCGTGACACACTATGATTATAATGCTTTTCAGCAGTTGATCGCTGTGACGCGCTATGCAACGCCCATTGCATTAACTGACGACATGCTCGAAAACGGTGTGAGCTTGGCAACTGTGCAGGGCTTGATAAAAACGTGTGATGCTGATCGCTGCGTTACGTTTGATTATGACAGGCGCGGTAAAAAAATCTTGCAGCAAGAAAACAAACGCTGGATGGCGCATAGTCAAAATGGCAAATGTGAACTCGATCAAGCGCAACCGACTAAAACCTGGGCCTATAACAGCTTTAAAGAAGTTTTATGCGAAAGCACAGTCTTGAGCCCTGATGGCTCAGTGACCGCAGATGTGGTGCATCGTCATGATAACATCGGTGATGAAGTGGCGATGGTCAGCCCGCGCGGGCATTTAACCGTGATGGCTTATAACGCGAGCAAACAAGTCGTTGCTAAAGATGAATACATTAATGCGTTGCCTGATTCCGTTGATCCAAAAACCGCTGACGTGAGTGATTTAGTGGGTGCGATTGAACAAAGTCAAACGCAGGATCGTCATACAGAAGCGGGTTTCAATGCGCTCGGTTATAAAATCAGTGCGACGAAAAAAGCGGTTATTGTCGATCAAATTGGTGAAACACCCGATGGCTTGCCAACGGTGAGCACACAGCAAGCGAAAGATCTTGTTACACGTTATGTGCCTGATGCCTTGGGGCGGGTCACCGAAACGCATTATCCGGCGACTGCTGCTCAGCCGGGCTCATCTGAATATGTCGCATACAATGCGTTGAACAAAAAAACAAAAGTGGTGCACACACCGCGCGTTAATAGCGTTGATCAAGACGCAAAAACACTCACGCCAGTGACCTTGTTAAGTTATGACGTTTATGGTCATGCGGTTGGTACCACGCGTTATCAAGACTCAACAGCGGCAGTGAGCGGTCGTATGATTGATGCAGAACCCGTGGTTGATGAAACGAATCGACGCACACTTCTGCTTAATGATCCAAAAGGTCGATTGTTACTCAAACAAGACGAAGAAGGTTTTTGGCGACAACGCGCCTATAAAGTGTATGGATTGGTCTCGCGTACGTGGAAGTTTCTCACACATTGGACGGATGATAACAAACCCACCAATGTGCTTGGCGAACAACAATATACGCATGATTCGCTCGGCCAAACCGTTGCAAGCACAACCAATGATGGTGAACAGACGTATACACAATTGACGAGCTTTAACACATTTGGTGAATGGATTGCGCGTAAGTTTTCATCTGATGACAAGCCAGTGACGCGCGATCTTGACAACACCGGCCAATGTTGGCGAAGCAATCAACATAAGGGTGTGCCCGAAATTAATGTGACCGATGGTGCAGGCCATGTGGTGTTGACTTTGCGTTCAGGCTCGCAAGATCTCATGCAAGTTGATGAAGCTGATTTAGCCAGTGTTGCCGCGCAAGATATCGCCAGTGTGCAAACCACGGTATGTGAGCGTGATGTGGAAGGCCATGTCGCCAGACAACAATTACCGAGCTTCACGCAACCCAAAAGTTTGCCATTGCATATTGATATTACCACCGGCCCCAATAAAGCGTTTGGTCAATATGCCATGACATGGAAAGCGCCAGCATTAAGTTCAACAGAAATGAAACTCACCCTCTGGAAGCCGGGCGACGAAGCTAACAAACAGACATTAACGCCAACGATTCATGGTAATTTGGCTGGCGCGGATGTGAGCCCGCTCGATGCGAGTGAATACCAGTTTGAGATCGAATATTTTTATAAAAACCCACAAACCGGTGTTGTTAGTGACACACCGTATCGCTCAGGCGGCGGGACTATTCCTCTAGCCACGGGCAATAACCCGCAACACGCCGATGGCATGATGATTATTAATGAAGGCGGCAACAAGCTTGTCATTGCAGGCAAAGACCCGGGTTGGAAAGGCATCGCGCTTGTGCAAGACGGTAAAATCATCAGCACACATGCAATCAACCGCATTACTGGCCAAGCACCGTTTGTTGATTTGTCGGGTGATTTCACCGGCCATTATGATGTGTATGCGTTTGAGGATTGGGGTCCAGCTAATAAGGCCACGTCTGAAAGTGTTGATATTGCATGGCTCGATATTAGTATGGATCCAGTGCCGTACGGACCTCCTGAGCCCGGCGAACCGATACCACCTAATCATCCATGGTTCCCATACGGCTTGTCTGGTGATCCTGCGTTTACACCCTATATCACTATTAATACACACCCACCTTCTGATGATAACGAACCTATTCAGTTTATTATTAGATCACAGGGTATGGCATTGCCACCTAAAGATTTTGATCCACCCTCTAAGCATCCCACAGAGCTTAATACTGTATTTGGAGGCCTTCCAAATCCACCGCTCAATAGACCAATGGCAATATATTCTTCTGATATCCCTGATTGCGTCCTCGCTTCATTCCAAGGTTTTGCTCGCGTGGCGTGTTATATGCAAGATACCAATAAAAATGATTGGTTTATTGGTTACATGCATAATCCTAATCATCCTGAACTTGCGCCTGAAGCAGGTTGGCGTGGATACATGGTGCTTGATCAGAGCGTATCCTATGGGCTTGAAGTGGGTAATCATGGTGAAGTGCTGCAATTAAAACGGTGGTTGACTACGCACCAAGTGGCCGATGCTTCCATGATGAATGGGGTTGATCCTTCTGGTGAGGCAATGGCATTAAAAACACTGCCTACCAGTATTGAAGGTTTATCACCGGTCACGAGTATTGATGTGATCAGTTCACAGGTTGGTACAACGTTGCAGTGCATTCCGATTGATGTCACGAATATACAAATTATCAATCATCCGCCGACAGGGCATAATCCTAGTAACCCAGCTTTTCCAGATCCTGATAATTTAACGGGTTGGGAGGTCGATTTCGATGTTTCACCGTCGTGGGTTAAGGCGCACGGCATGTTTCAGTTAAGCACGCAAATTGCCGATACTGGTCAGCCCAACACACCATTTTGTCAAGGTTTTGCGTTGTTTGGCCCAAGTCAATTAAAAATTCTTCCATTTGCACCTATTGGTACAGTGGATAATGACGGTGGTTCGCGTTATTGGCGGTTTGTTACTTATCTCGAAGGTTCACCCATCAGCGCATCACTTTATGCTTTTGATGATGTGATTCCTGTGATGGGCGACACGCCGCCTGATAATTTGGGTAATGAGCACTACACAATACCTGATGCGAGCTTGTTATATATTTCATTGCTAGGCGTTGAGCATATATCGACAGCCACATTTAGTTATTTTGATACCACTTTGGGTGATGCGGGCGATTGGGTGTCTGTTGCGAATGTGCAAGGTACACAAACCGGTTTTGTGGTGCCCATGAACGACATTGATCCAGGTCAGTACCAGTATCGTTTAAAAGTTTTTTATCACGATGGCAGTGAAATTGATTTATCAAAATTTTTAAACAGCCAAACACACATTGACAGTGAAGGTTATGTCATTGGACAATTTAGCACAGGTGGTAATTTTGCGACTTATACCACTACCATGCCAGCTGCAGAAACCATTACCCCAACACGTCAACAAGAAACTGATCGCTTTAAACGCGTGACCAGTCGAGTCGATGCGCTTGGTAATGCGGTTTCACATGAGTACCGCGCGTTTTCAAAACATCCATCAGTTACCACCCGTCCGCAAATCGATGTCACCGATGAAACAGGTCATACCGCACCGGTTAATCCTGTTGAGAAAAAATATGTCGATGAGCGTGACCGTGTGATTGGTGCGCAAGATCCTTGTGGGCATCTCACCGTCCATCGTCGAAATGCCATAGGTGATACACTTCGCACACTTGGCGACGATGCTGTTTTTAAAGACCAACAAGTCAACGGTTTTAGCGATGTTGAAGCGATTACGTCACCATTGCCAGGTGGCAAAACCTCAACAACCACCCAAACGCATAACCGCCGCGGCGAAAAAGTGAGCGAAACCGATGCGCTTGGCAACAAAAAAAGTATGGGTTACGACATTGACGGCAATCAAATTCTTGCAACCGATTCACTCGGCAACAGCACTCATTCGCATTATAATTTTCTTAAAAAATTACTCATGACACGCTTGCCAATGGGTGAAACCACTTCATATCAATATAACTCACATCAGGTTGTGATTTCGCAAGTGACAGCTAACCCTGCCGGCGACAAAGAAGTGCTGAGCTGGACCTGTGATGACTTTGGCAATAAAAAAACACAAACTGATTTAGGCGGAGTGACGACAACATACACACGTAACTTTAATCAGCAAATTACCGAAGAAAAAGGTGACTATACTGGCGTCGAAGGTAAACCACACGGCGTACATTATGTGGATGATCAAAAAACCACAGAAGATGTGCCCGCTAACCACTTGCTTCATCAATTTAACGAAGCCGGCTATGAAATTTGCGTGGTTGATGAAGCGATGAATCAAACCACACATTATCTCATTGCAGCAGACGGTCAACGCGAAAGCGAATGGTTTGAAGATCAAGATGGTGAAATGATCCAAGGTGTTACCAAACATCGCAACGCAATGGGTTGGATGGATAGCATTGATGATTTGCGTTGTTTCATGCAGCGTTTGTTTGATGCTAACGGTAATATCCGCGCGGTGAAAGTCTCTTATTTCAATGACGGTGAAATCACCCCCATTCCCGAACAAGACCAATGGTTCACTTACAACGAAGCGAATGAAATGGTTGTGATGAAAGGCAGCCTTATCGATGGCAAAGTGCAAATTGACAAAGGCAAAGGCACTGAACTGGGTTATGAAGCCGGTTTTCGCGTGAGTGAAAAAACCTTGGATAGTAGTGGTAAAGCGGTGACTAAACAGATTACCTATAAAAATAATGGCTTGATTGATCAAGCACACCGCTCCGATGGTCAAGATGCACAATTTACCTATGATCCCAACTATGTCCGCACGAGTTATGCATTAAAGCAATCATCATTAGGCGGCTGGGTAAAAGTCAGACGTGAAGAGGTTCCTGCCCATGTTGAGCCATTACTTCAAGATGATCCCGGTGAGGAATTTGTCAGAGCACGTCAAGCAGCGCTCGAAGCCGATGAACCGGTTGTTGTGTCAGTCGATGATGCCGCCGCTGCCGCCGCTCCTTCTGATGTTGTCTTTCCCGTATCCTCCGTTGTCATTCCCGCGCAGGCGGGAATCCAGGGTGGATCAGCTTCTTCCGTTGTCATTCCCGCGCAGGCGGGAATCCAGAGTGGATCAGCTTCTTCCGTTGTCATTCCCGCGCAGGCGGGAATCCAGGGTGGATCAGCTTCTTCCGTTGTCATTCCCGCGCAGGCGGGAATCCAGAGTGGAT
>PANR01000026.1 GCA_002707695.1 Legionellaceae bacterium | reverse complement strand
TGCATCGGGGCCGCTCACGCTAATGAAAGCAAATTGGTCGAGTGTGTAATACTGATTAGGCATGTTTGTCTTTGCAGTAAGTTTCTTTCATCCAAAAAATGGCGGCAATGGCCGAGACTAAAAAGCAGAGTGGCAACAGCAGTAAGGCAAAATGAAAGTCTGATGTTGAATATTCCGGGCTTGCTAATTGTGGGCCGGTATAGTGCATATCAAGCAGCTTGCCAATTAACGGTTGAAAGAGTGCGCCACCAAAAACAACGCACATGTTATTAAATCCCATGGCAGCGCTGGACGTGTTGGTAGGGTGATTGTCTTTTATCACCGCAAAAGCGAGTGATTGACCGCCTGCGGCAACGCCCATCAAGAATAGGATGGCAAAAAGTAAAATAAGAGGTAGGTGATTGATATAAACAGCAGCAAGTATACTGAGCAGGCCAATGATGGCTAAACCAGCAAGTACAGAGCAGCGACGTTTAATGAAATTGGAAAACCAGCCCGCAAGAGGGCTGCCGATCGCAGTGCCTAACCAAACCATCGCAACGGCATTGCCAGCTAGCACATTATTAATGTGATAAGCATGACTTAAAAAAGGTACGCCCCATAATGATGCAAAGGCAGCAATGGGCGCCCATATCGCAAAAGAATAGAGGCCAACGGGCCAAGTTTGTTTGTGTCGTAAAACCGACTTTAATGATTTCCAGATTCCAATGCGTTCTTGCGCTTCTATCTCTTCAAACCCTTTTGGGCGGTCACGCAAAAACAACCAGGTGCAGATACTTATGCCGAAGCCAATAATGCCAAGTATGATCATGGTTTCGCGCCAGCCGATATGGTTAGTCGCAGCGGCAAATGGCCCCTGGCCCGTCATGGCGCCAATTGATCCAAGCGTTTGAGTGATGCCTGCAAAAATGGCGAAATATTGAATAGGGAACCAGCGCAATGCAATGAACAACACACCAACAAATGCAAATGCGGAGCCTAACCCCATCAAAAATCGTGCTGCAGCAATCGCTGAAACAGTGGGGGCTAATCCAAACAAGATAGAGCCAAGTGCGCAGATAGCAGAGGCTACAGTGATCATGCGGCGCGCGCCAAATCGACCATACAGTAATCCCATCGGAATTTGCATGCCCGTGTAAGAAAAATAATACGTGCCGGAGACAAGCCCCATCGTTGTTGCATTGATGGCAAAGGTTTTCATTAGGCTGTGAGCCATGACCCCAGGCGAGACTTGTAGTGCAAACTCATAGAAAAAGAAAGCTGCAGTAATAGCAAACATGAGCATGCTTATCCAGTTGCGTGATTTATTTTTCATCAATGCTCCTTATTATTGCCAATTAATGATAGTAGCGAATGATTTGAGGGGCGGTCAAGAATGCACTGAGTTTTTATCAGCAGCAAAAAATAGCGCCTGATGATCAGGCGCTATAAAGAATTGCTTGGGTAAGGTGCGCTTAAATAACCGGAGGAGGCGTGCGGTATTTAAGCGTAAACCCATGTGAGTTATTAGGATCATTGTAAGTGACATAGTACCCTGGTTGAGCGCACTGTAATTCAAGGTCGCCATTGACTGATGTGAAATTAGCAGGGTTGCCATCGTAGTGTGATCGTTTTTGACCGCTTGCGTCAATCCCTCTTTCGTGAATGTGCGTTTTGGCACATACGTAGTTGATGCTAGGATCTTTTGCAGACGTTAGCGAAATAGTGACATCTTGATCGACTGTGCAGTACGCATCCCATCTATGTGCATCGCACCTTAAGTGCAAATCACCGTTGTTAGTAGCTGGGTCGGTTAGCATTTTAACAGTGGCGTCATGATTCAAAGCAGATTGGTCAACAATAAAGTGATGATCGAAGGTTTCTCCATCATCACCGGCAAATGCCGTAGTTGATGCGCCCAGTGTAATAATTGCTAATGTGGCGATAAGTATGTATTTTTTCATGCGCTTTCTCTCCTGATAATTAACTAACATGAATCGTTGCTGAGGCTTCACCATTATTGATGGTGGTAGAAGTCGTAAAGTTGTAACCGTCGGCTTGTGCTGATTGTGTAGGTTCTTGACCTGCAGGTAAGCCACTGATCGGTGAGAAACCAAGTGGGCAAGATCCATCAACACCTTTTGTGCACTGTTCTTTTAGTGTAGGCATGTAAAGCTTCACAGGGATTGTTTGACCTTTTGCCACAACATTCACAATGATTTCATGTTGTGTGAGTGGATCAGTCGTGTTGCTCGCTTGTATCGATGTTGTACCTGCCTGACCAGCCACAAGAGGTGTAGGTGTTGTTGTAAAGCCAGGCCCTTGCACATTGCTAGCATAAGTTTGTTGGATGGTAAACGTATCCTTTGTATCATTTTCGATTTTAATAAACATTAATGTGCCTGGATTGCTCATAGTGCCGGTGACATTAAGCATAACGTTTACCGGTTGGCTGCTGCCATCAGCATTTTTTGCAGTAATCGCTAGGGAATACAAGCCAGGCTGCATTTGAGCGCCATCTGTTTGTGGAATCTGAAGCACACCTGTTGAGCTGTTAAATTGCATATTGCCCGCAGGTAGTCCTGAGATGGTGTAAGTTGCACCTTGGTTATTATCGAACGCTGTTGAAAAATCAATAGCAGTGGCGCCACTCAAAAACGTCTTCGAACCATCAGTGATTGCATAGTGTTTACCATCTAAGCTCTTGTTGTCGGATGGCGCGTCAGATTTTGCAACAGGGATTATTAATTCAGCGGTATTGCTGGTACCGTAAGCATTTTTTAGCTTGGCGTATAGTGTTAAGTCACCTTTGCTATTAACCGCTGAAAGTGCCGCATCATTTGGTGTGCCTGAGATGGTTACGCTACCCGCTGCACTGGCGTTAAGGCCATACTGTGACCATGCATTTGCGCTGGGGTTGCCATTTTGATCCACGGGAACCAGTTGAATGTTTTTATCGTTGCTTAAACCAACTGGGTCGCTGACATCTTTGTCAAGTGTCCATGAGTATGCTTTGCCAACCATGCTACCACTTTCAGAAGTGATGGTTGATTGATTAAAGCTGGGTGTATCTGAGCTCACAGTCAATGTAAATACTTGAGCGCCGTCTGCCTTGTCAACAAATGAATGGTGAACAGTTGAGTCACTGTCATTTGCATAAATGAAGATATTGTATGTGCCGGTTTTAGTCGGTGTGCCCGTCAATGCAAGTTTGCCGTTTAGCGTAGTGAAGCTAATGCCTAAATCTTGCAAGCTACCCGTGTTAGATTTATCAGTCGTCGACTGATAATAACTATTTTTCATGTCGACTGACAATGAGTTGGTTGGCAAGTTATCAACAAATAAACCGCCGTTTAGCGTTTTGCTTAGACTAATAGGCGCAGTTTTTTGTCCGAGAACCGCGGTTGGTGTAGCAGTGATCACGTCGCTGACGTCACCGTGTGTTTGTTCAGCACCGCTTTTATTTACCGGGAAAATAACAGCTGTTGTTTGCGCTGCATTTTTTTCAGCAAGTTGATTGTTATTATTTGTCACTAAAGCTTGGTCGGCTACTGCTAACACTTGTGCGCGATGAACCGCAGGCGTTGCTGCCCATTGTGACAAATCAGCTTTTACATTTTGAGTGTTTGCCGGTGTGTTAACACTGAATGTTGCAGGATGTGTATCACTGTTTCCACCCCAGCTATAATTAATGTTTAGGCCTACACGTGTATCATTGGGCAAGCCTTGGCCGCCAAAGGTGCGTCCAGCATTTAGACCAAATGACAATTCAGAGCCAGGATGTGTGTGAGCCAAGTAATCAATTTCAGCTTGATAAGAATCATAAATTTTACGATCACTGCCGCCTAATTGAATTTTAATATGTTGGCTAAGCAGTTGAGAAAGGTTGGCGGTTACACCAAACCCCGATGTGTTTTTAGCTTGTTGGTATTGGTTGTGATATTTAATGTCATAAGTAAGCTGGTCATAATCTAAAGCCAGCGCAAGCTGCGTGCTTGAAAAGGGTGTAAGGTTAACGCCACCACTAAAGCTTTTATCTGTGCCGCCGGCGATGCGGCGAAGGTTGGTCTGGGTTGAATCACTTGGCATAATTTTGCCACCTAATCCTTCTGATCTCACAGTACTGTAGGTTGAGTTGGCATTAATGGCGCTAATAAACTGGTTGTTCAACAGATATTGGTAGCTTAAGCCGTATGCTTGCTGTCCAACCCATTTGCGGACTTGGCCTGAAAGGAAATTAAAGTCCATGTACTGTTGAAGATATTCGGCTGAAAACTTTAAGCGTTGTTGAGTGCTGAATGCTGTTGCCCAGGTGCCATTGATACGGCGTTCGCCTCGACCAGCATCGATTAAAAGTGAGCCAGCGTTATCTTGACCGAAAGCTTGTGTATATTGGGCTGAGCCAATGAAACCGTATTCGCTGCTGTAAATCGAGCTAAGCGACAATGGGCCATTTATTCCAAACATTGAGCTGTTTAGATCGACACCATCTTGTGACTGAGCTTCAGGTTTTTGATCGGGGTAGAGTGAAGCATTTTTAATATGTTGCGGACCTGCAGATTCAATATCTCCAGAAGATGTGAGACTATTGCTATAATTGTCTGAATTAAAAGACATTGTTGACGCAGATGAAGCCATCGCCATAGGCGCTACACCCATTAAAATCAGTGAGATAGCTAACTTTTTCATACATTCCCCAATCAGTTGTGAGTAATTTCGACGTATTCTATCGTAATCCAACCATCAGGTCAATATGTAAGCTAAAGATTACACATATAATTTAATCATTATTTTTCAATGGGTTATTGTTGTTTTCATGCATAGCTGGGGTTAAGGGCTTGAAAATAGCTTAACGCAGTGCTTCGGTCGGGCGATAGTCATGCAGATCACCTGGTGATGGGTTGGGTCAGTATATTAGCCAATAAGTTGGAGAGGGCCTGTCAACGAGCATTGATTGTCACGGCTTGTCATAGCTTTAAGAATGCAATGCGGCACTACGCTGAAACTTTTTTATACATCATGTGAAAAATTTTTTTATTTTAGTGCAAAAACAATGCAATTAATGCGTTTGAGTAGTTTAAAAATATGCCAGCAAAAAAACCGTTTTTTTTCAGCAAAAATAAAATTCTTTGCTACACTTTCTTTGGTTTAAAAATTTTTAATCAAAAACAAGGGGCAGGGTTTTGATGCAAGAACTCGAAATAAAAAAAATGTTATTTCCTTTTAAGTCAAACTTTATCAATGTATTACAAAGCAAAATTCATTACATAGATGAGGGTGAAGGCGACCCAATAGTTTTTATACATGATATACCCGTGTCGAATTATTTATGGCGCAACGTTATCCCATTTTTCTCAGATCATGCGCGCTGTATTGCGCCGGATTTGATTGGTATGGGGCAGTCAGGAAAGCCAAAAATTTCATATAAATTAACAGATCACATTAAATACTTTAATGAGTTTATGAATAAATTGGATCTCGAGAATGTCACGCTAGTGATGCATGGGTGGGGGTCTGTTATTGGCCTTAACTATGCGGTGACACATGCAGATAAGATAAAAGGGCTTATTTTTTCAGAGCCTTATTTGCGCCCAGTGAAGCAATTTTCCGAGCTTTCTTTGCCTATGCAGGAGCTGGCGGTGATGATTCAACATCCTCACGAGGCAAAGCAGTGTGTGATTGATGAGAACTTCTTTGTTAAACGTTGGTTGCAAATGCAAACAGCAGGGCACTTATCGGCGGCGGCAATGGAATATTATGAAGCACCGTTTTCCAACAAATCAGATCGCCAGTTGCTCTGGCAGCATTTACAAGAATTACCTTGTGGCCGTGAACATGCGCCTGCCGAGCAAGTTATCGCACAGTATTCGAGTTGGTTGAGTGAGACTGATATACCCAAGTTGTTAATTTATGGTGTGCCCGGATTTAATCTGCCCATGTCAACGGTAAGTTGGGCGAAAGAACAGTTGCCTAATTTAAAATTAACGGCTATTGAAAGTTGTTTGCATTTTCCGCAAGAGTCCAATCCAAAAGCGTATGCAAAAGCCATTCTTAAGTGGCAAGAACAGCTTGATTCTGCACGCGCAGCCTGATGTAATGATGACAAGCGTCTAGTGTTATTAACTAGCGTTTTTCTCAACCAAAATAGGGGGTTCAAGATGAAGAAGCAAGGAGTTGTGCTTGCTGCAGCAGCAGGTGCGTTATTATTATCAGGTTGTGCTTGTTGGAAACATGACAACAGCGATGCAGCACAACAGCCAACGTCAGCAACATCTGCTAGCACTACACATTCTGCGTCAGCAACACCGACACAGCAAGCTGTTTTGTTAAAAGATCATAGTAGTTGCAAAGGTCATAACAGCTGCAATGGCTATGGCTCAGGTGGTTATCACGGCGGTTCATAATTGATTGCTGACAAGTTATCTGATGTTGGGCGGGCGGTGAAATACCCATGCTTGGGTTTTGGTCTGGGTCTCCGCGCCCCTTACATTCCGCATATTCTCGCGCATCGCCCTCAAGTTGATTGGTTTGAAATTATCAGCGAGAATTTTTTGTATGATGAGGGCAGGGCCCGCCATACGCTCGAACAAATTCGTCAACATTATCCTATTGTTATGCATGGCGTGTCGCTATCCGTTGGGAGTAGTGATCCGCTTGATATGGATTATATCCATCAGCTAAAAACATTAGCAGACCAATTTGAGGTTTCATGGCTTTCTGACCACTTGTGTTGGAGCAGTATCGGCCAAACACATTTACATGATTTATTGCCCTTGCCTTATACCGAAGAGACCGTTGAACATGTTGTTAGCCGAATCAAGCAAGTTCAAGACGTATTAGAACGTCGCATCTTATTAGAAAACGTCTCAAGTTATGTGACGTATAAAGCATCGGTTATGCAAGAGTGGACATTTTATCGTGAGATTGTTGAACGATCTGATTGCTTGATGTTGCTCGATATAAACAATATTTTTGTCAGTGCGCACAATCATGGTTTTGCGCCTGAAGAATATTTGGCGCATATGCCCGCCGATCGCGTGCAGCAAATTCATTTGGCCGGGCACCATGAAGAAAACGGAGTGATGATTGATACGCATGATCATGCTGTCATTGATCCAGTTTGGACGCTTTATCAACAAGCGATTGAAAAATTCGGTTTGGTTTCAACTATGATTGAGCGTGATGATCGTTTTCCGGCTTTTCAGTCATTGCTTGATGAATTGGCGCATGCTAAGCAAGTTGCTTCAGCGGAGGTATCGGTTTGAAAAATTTAATCGGGCTTCAGGAGGCGTTTAAAAACAATATTCTTGAAGATGAAACGGCAATCATTCATCAAGTTGTCGGGAGTGGGGAAGAGAAGAGGCAGCGGCTACAGATTTATAAAAACGCCTATTACCAGCGTTGTTTATCAACGCTTAAGCTTGATTATCCTGTATTGCTCAAGTACCTAGGGCGTGAAGCATTTGAGAAGTTGGCTTTGCAATACGTTCATTCTATTCGTTCAGTGCACGCATCAATTCATTACATCAGCCAAGCTTTTTCTGATTTTTTGTCGTCTAGCCATTTGCAATATTTAGATTTGGCAACAATAGAATGGTCTGTCGATAAAATACTATCTGCGCGGGCATCACCAGTTTTAACGCAGGAGGATTTGATCGCATGCGCACAATCTGGTTTAGAGGCATATCGGTTTACTTTTATTTCGGCATTTGATTTCTTCACGCTAAACAGTAATGCACTTGATGTTTGGCATGCCGCTCAGCAACATCAGGCTTTACCGCGTTTAATGGCAAGCAAACCATTCTGTTTGATGGGTTGGCGTGAGGCATTTGTGCCAACATGGCGGAGAGTCGAGGCGCCTGAAGCATGTATGGCCAACTCAGTGCTACGCAATGAACCCTTTTCAACAGTGTGCGAGCAACTCTGTGAATATTTACCTGAAGAAGATGTTGCGCAATATGCAATTTCTATCGTCCAACAATGGGTGAGCGCACGCATTTTGGCGCTTTAATTTTTCTCGTTTCTTTGTTAGAATCGGCCTCAGTTAGAGCGGGGTATATGATGTCATCATCTTCTGACATGTTAGAGCGGTTACAAAGAAAGCAGGGGCCAGAGAATGCTCATTCTGATCCTCATCTTGCACCGCCTTCACAAGTGTTAACACCTGGTGCGATTGAGGCGCTTGAGCTAGCGCCAAGGCCAGGCCTGGTTGTTCAGCATTCACCCGCTAACCAGCCGAGCATGGTGGCTCAACAGCCTGATATCACGCATTCACATCTAGTGCTGGCGCCATCTCCCCATGCAAAGCAGCATGCTGAGCAGGCTGCAGATCTTATGAATGAGTTGAAAGGTATATTCTACGCTGGACCATCGCTAACCGCTGCCTTAACGCCAACGCTAAGGCATAATGTGGGTCTTTGGCTAGATAAGGTTGCCACTATTTTGTCTAGTACGCCGGCACTTTTTGAAAACTTAGAGCAGCGTTATCACAACCAAGATCTTGATCCCAATAACCCAGTGGATCAGCTGGCAGAGCGTTACTTTGATTGGCAGGAAATGCTCAATGCTCAACCAGAGAACCAATCAACCCCCACGCCCGGCGCCTAATAGACTTTTTGCTTTATCCCATTCGTCTTATGAGGTATAACTAAACAAAGAGAGGGCACGCCAGTGATTATCACAGTTAGCATACTAGCCGGATTGATTTTTATTCTTGCATCCTTATTTGCCGTATTGATGTTCCAGTTCAAAAATAAAGCAAAAAAAACAATAAACACTCAAGAAAAAGAAGAGGTTGCAGTTGAAGTCTCATCCAATATTGAGAAAGAAGATCAGCTGATCGCAGACAATAGCGAGCAGTTTGTTAAGGATGAAATTAATCATGAGCAACAATCTGAGCATAAAGTTGAAACTTCAAATAATTTCAAACCATTGCGCGCAACCAATGAAGTTCAATCTAACAAGAGCGAGAGGCTTCGCAGCGCCAATGTTAGTGCTTTAGCGGGCGATGACGTGCTGGCGACCAAGCTTGATTTGGCGCGCGTCTATCTGGATATTGATAGCATTGGCGATGCGAAAAAATTGCTCAGAGATGTGTTGGCTAAAGGCAATGAGTCTCAACGTGACGCAGCTAATGCGCTTCTCAAACAGTTCGAAATAACCATATAAAAAAACGATGAGTAGAAAGCAACGAATAGCGCTGGGCGTGGAATATGACGGTCAGCATTACCACGGTTGGCAGGCACAACAAGAAGTGAATAGCGTTCAGGCGGAAGTTGAGCGAGCGTTGTCAACGGTGGCAAACCACGCCATTGAAGTCATTTGTGCGGGACGAACCGATGCGGGTGTTCATGCGCTCGAGCAAGTTGTGCATTTTGACAGTGATGCTGATCGCCCAACGCATGCATGGATGTTAGGTGCTAACACCTTGCTCCCACGAGATATCGCCATTAAATGGGTGCAAACCGTGTCAGATGAATTTCACGCACGGTTTAGTGCAACTCGCCGGCGTTATCGCTATATCATCTACAACCATCCTAGTCGCCCTGCGCTTGCACGACAACGAGTGACTTGGCATACCTATTCACTCGATGCTCAATTGATGCACCAGGCAGCGCAAGTGTTACTTGGCGAACATGATTTTTCATCATTTCGTGCGGCTGAGTGTCAAGCAAAGACACCAGTACGCACAGTACATGAAATCAATGTTCAACGAGAGGGCGATTCGATTATTATCGAGATAGAAGCTAATGCGTTTTTACACCATATGGTTCGTAACATTGTTGGGGTGTTAATGGCTATTGGTGCGCGAAAAGCCCCAATCGAATGGATGGCAGAAGTGCTTGCCGCAAAATCGCGCCAATCAGGCGGTGTAACTGCCCCACCTGACGGTTTATATTTGCTCAAAATTACTTATCCTGACGGGTTGTTGGCGTAAAAGCCGCATTTATTGTACTCTATGAGCAATAACTGCATCAATAAGTTGAGGTTTGCATGAGTTGGTTAAAAAAATTATTTTCAAGCAAAATTAAAACCGAGCCAAAGAAAAAAAAAGAGGTGCCAGAAGGGGTTTGGTCCAAATGCCCTGAGTGTTCGTCGGTATTATATCATGGAGAAGTTGAGCGAAACCTGCATGTTTGTCCGAAGTGCGATCACCATATGCATTTTGCTGCCCACAAACGCCTGGAATCTTTTCTTGATGAAGGCTCAATGCTGGAATTCGCTGATGAAGTTGAGCCCAGTGACCACTTAAAATTTAGAGATACTAAAAAATACAAAGATCGTATCGTTGCTGCGCAAAAAAAATCACACCGTCGAGAGGCGTTGGCTGTGGCGCATGGCACGCTTTATGAGATGCCAGTCGTTACTTGTGCGTTTGAATTTGCTTTTATTGGTGGGTCAATGGGGACTGCGGTAGGTGAGCGTTTTATTCGCGCAGTCAACAAGGCGTTAAAGATGAAAGCACCATTGATTTGTTTTGCATCGAGCGGTGGAGCGCGCATGCAAGAAGGTATTTTGTCGCTCATGCAAATGGCAAAAACTAGCGCGGGGCTAACTAAACTTGACGAGGCAAAATTACCTTTTATTTCTGTCTTGACCAATCCGACAATGGGCGGGGTGTCGGCAAGTCTTGCCATGTTAGGTGATGTTATTGTTGCAGAGCCTAAGGCGCTAATTGGTTTTGCGGGCCCGCGCGTTATTGAACAAAATATTCGACAAGTGTTGCCGGAAGGGTTTCAGCGCAGTGAATTTTTACTCGAGCATGGCGCGATTGATATGATTGTTGATCGTCGACACATGCGTGATTCATTAGCCAAATTAATTGCTAAGCTACTTAAGCACGGTGATTTGGATGGGGCAAAACAAACCCATGAAGCCGTCTGATAAGCTTGATGGCTGGCTAGATTATCTGCGAGAGACGCGTTTTTTTCATTTTGATCACGCGAGAGATGGCAATGAAGATTTGCAGTATGCAAAAAAAATCATTGATCAGCTTCACCTAAATCCATTTCGATGCCCTGTTATTACTGTCACTGGTACCAACGGAAAAGGTTCTTGTGTGGCAGCAATGGAAAGCATACTGCTCGCAGCGGGATATTCGGTAGGGGCAATCACCTCACCACACTTATTGACCTTTACCGAACGACTACGATTTAATGGTAAAAATGTTGATGAAAAAAAGCTTTGTGCTGCATTTACATTGATCGTCGAGCAAGAAAAAACACTTAATTGGCAGCTTTCATATTTTCGATTCATTCACACTGCAATGATTTACCTTGTTTCGCAAGAGAATGTTGATGTAGCGCTATTTGAAATTGGGCTCGGCGGTCGATCTGATTCGATTAATTTAATTGATCCAAGTATTTCGGTGATCACATCAATTTCACTTGATCATTGTGAGATATTAGGCAACACCAGAGAAAAAATTGCCCATGAAAAATCAGGTATTTTTCGAAAAAATATCCCTGTAGTTTGTGGTGAAGAGGATGGCGCGATTTTATTTGAACAGCCGCTCAAGACGCTGTGCTGTGATTATTATCAATTTGGCCAAGCGTTCAAGTTGGCTAAACACGACAGTGTTTGGTCGTTTCAGGCTGCGTCCTTGTACTTTAGGAATCTGCCATACCCTAAGATTATGCTGCGTAATGCAGCTGTTGCACTTCAGGCACTGTTGTTATTGCCCTTAACGTTTAAGTTTGAAGAAACCTCCGTAATACGAGGGTTGGAAAATATCCATCTCTTAGGTCGTCAGGATTATGTTCGCGCGGCTGTACCGTGCTTGCTTGACGTTTCACATAACCCAGCTTCTGTGTTAGGGCTGTTTAACAAGATTAAAGATTTATCAGTATTAGGTAAAAAGTATGCCATTTTTAACGTTCGGCAAGGTAAAGACATGGTCAGCATGTTGACGACGATGTTGCCGATAATTGATGATTGGTATATTCCTTGCATGGATCATCCAGCTGCCAAACGCCCTGCGGAAGTCGTTGAGTACTTGCTCAACGCCGGTAAACAAGCTAGAGTTTGCTCTTCAGTCGAAGCGGCATACAAGACGATTGAGTCCGTCGCAAAGGAAGCTGACTTGGTGATAGCGTTTGGATCATTTGATATAGTGTCGGCGATGTATAAGGTAATGCAATGAAAAATAAATTGTTCAATCGATTGGTGATCGCTATTGTTGTTATTGCGCTGGTTGTTATTTTTGTGCCGATGTTATTTTCGGAGCATACAAAACCTTTGCATTCCGGCATTAAACGAATTCCTGCTATGCCAAATTTCCCCAAGGTCTCTCACCAAACTGTAGCATCACAAACTCAGTCAACCACAACCACTCAGCAAGTCAATGATAGTGCGTTGCCAAAACCGTTGTCACAGTCTGAGCAACTTGCAGCTAAAAAATCACCGAAGGCAACATCACCTGACTCGTTAAAGGCGATCAACAGTCCCAATGTCGTGCACGACGCAATGGATGATGCGCGTGCGCGCCTCGCATTAGCACAAAAAGAAAATCAAGCGTGGTTAGTGCACCTGACGGGTTTTCCAGATGAAGCGGCTGCGTCAAATGCCGTCAAACAACTTCAGAGTGCCGGATTGTCGGCTTACGCGTATCAAGCTGACAAGCCGACGAATGCGTCTGTGAATATTGGTCCATTCACACACAAAGCTGAGGCAATAAAGGATTTGAGCTTAATTAAAACAAAATTTAAGTTCAACGGGGAAGTCATTGAATTTAATCCAACTGAGTTAAAATAACGATGGTGTTTGATCAGCTCGGCTTATTTGATTATTTTGTTGCAGCAATTGTTCTGTTGTCGGTAATTTTAGGATTATGGCGAGGCTTCGTGCGCGAATTTGTTGCGCTATTGGCTTGGACATTGGCTGTGCTGTGTGGCATCTTATTTTCTCCCTGGTTAGCAGGCTATTTACAGCCCGCGCTCAAATCTTTGTTGTTTGCGCATCTCGTTGCGTTTTTCATTATTCTTGGCGCAGTTTTATTACTAGGGTGGTTGATTAATGCGGTTATTGTCCGGCTTACGACAAATGTTACCATAGGTTTTATCAATAGGCCGCTGGGTGCATTATTTGGGTTTGCCAGAGGCGTCATTATTGCAGCGCTGATTGTCTTATTGCTTGGGCACACAGCACTGAAGCAATCGACTTGGTTTGAACAATCTGTGTCAACACATTATTTAGAAAAAGTAAATTCATCAGTGAATGCTGAATATCACAAGATCAAGGGTGATTGATAGATTACGTGGCAGAGGGTGTAGCGTGTCCACCAAGGCCTTGCAAAGCTTTTTGTACTTTCGCATCTTCTATAGCTTTAGCAATTAACGTGGCTGCTTGTGTGTTAAAAATATTCAGTGTTTCATCCAGTGTTTCGAGCGTTTTTGTCAGTTTTTTAATTTCTTTTTGGTTGATCGTGATGGCGTGGCTATTAATATTTTTTTCACACTCAGCCATGCTGTCTTCTACCATTTGTTTGGCAATATCAAAGCAATTTAACGCCTCGGTATTAGTTTTTTCACCAAAAATATCAACTTTGATTGCTTCATCAAGGCCTAAAATTAACTTACCCTTGGCTTTATCATGTTTAGGTTTAGGTAGTTTGCGACCTATAGCGATATCGCGGACAATCGGTAGGGCATGGCCTTCAGCAGCAATGAGATTGTTATCGAGAATTTGTTGTAAAATTTCTTGCGCACCTTTGAGCTGATTAGCAAAATATTCAATCGCCAATTTAATTTTAAGATGAATATCTTTTAACGATTTAACTTTTTCATCGAGATTGGGGGCTTTAGCAAGGGCAGTCTTAACTTGCTCAATACTGGGTTGTTTTAGGTAGACATCATGCGCATTCAACTCATTGATGTAAACATTAGTCTGTCTTAAGCGTTGCTCTAGTTTGCGTTTTGCCTCAATAGCGCTATCAAGCAACGGGATAAAAACAAAGTGAATGGTGTTGTCTAGCTTTTGGGCCTGACGCAATGGATTTTTTTTATTTTTAAACAATGCCTCGTCAATATAAGGGTCATCCTCTCTGACAAGGTCTAAGACGCGGCGAAGCGGGGCAAAAATGTCATTTAGCGCCCGTAATACTTTGCCGGTTGTCCGACGTTTTGCTAGTATGCGAAGAACCATATTAATCCAATACTTACATTATTGTAAGAATAATACTACAAATACGCGTGCTTAGCAAATGAAAATTGACAATAACCTCGACAATATCTTCACATTTCTTGGTTGCCGTACACCAGACGTATGGTGCCAAAAAGCAGTTGAAAATCAAGAGATTATGCTCATTGATCATGCTCATTGTGAAAAAAAAGCTGCAGCGACGGCCATCCACATGATGCACCGCTATCCTGAGCGGCTCGAACTGCTCAATATGGCATCCAGGTTGGCTAGAGAGGAGCTCAGGCATTTTGAACAAGTGATCAAGCTGATGAAAGCCCGGGCTATTAGCTTCCAGCATCTCACGCCAGCTCGATATGCAGAGGGGCTGCGCTCGCATGTTAGTACCAGTGAGCCAAAACGATTAGTCGATTTATTAATCATTGGAGCCTTCATTGAGGCGCGCTCATGTGAGCGATTTCATGCGTTAATACCGTACCTTGATGATGAGTTGGCAAAATTTTATCGAGGCCTGTTTGCCTCAGAGGCACGTCATTTTCAACAATATTTATCGCTAGCAAAAGTTTACGCAGAAGAAACTATTGATGCGCGCGTAGCGTTCTTTCGCGAGAAAGAGGCCGCTTTAATTTTAACGCCAGATGACAACTTTCGTTTTCACAGTGGTGTGCCAGTTGAGCTTAATAGCGATGTTGTAACCCGTATGCAGTAAAACGAAATACGGGAAGAGCAGTCACCACCAATGCGTGGTTTTGTGACACGCATTGGTTTGCAAAAATTTAGAGTGTGATAGCCAACGCTTGTCAGGATAATAAGCAAAAATAATGCTGCCATCACGTATCGTTCTGGTGATTGGAACAACTAAGTCAGGATCAACGCCAAAACATCCCCACGTGCGGCCAAGATAACCATTGGCTTTTGCGAATTGTTCGGTTGCATAAGTAGCACCGTGCATCACAATATAGCGTTTGTCGACATTATCGTTATAGCCAGGTTCTAGGCCGTAAATTTTCATGGAATAACCTTCATCACCACGATAAGAGAAACCTGTTTTCATCACACCAATGCTGCTTTCTAAGCTATTCATACGATCTGAAAAATGTGTGGCAAACAAACCACCTGAATTTTTGCCATGCGTCACATAGGTGTAGAATAAGACTTGTTTCTTGTTCATGTTAATGACCCATAAACGTTTTTGATTAGAGGGTTTTTGAAAATCAACAATCGTCAAATAAGGGCTTTTAACATCGCCCAAACACTGGGCGTTGTGATATGCGCGTAGAGCAAGTTGAAGCACATGTGGCCGCATACCTTGTATTTGTGATAGCGGCACTGCAACGGGATTGTAGTCGTATTGCGAAGCGCAAGCAGTGAGTATCATGATTAATAGTAAGATGGTTGATTTAAAATATTTCATCATTGCCAAGTTCGTCCTTATCAAAAAATACAAGTTTATAATTGAGTTCATGGTTTGTATTTGGTTTACATACCAACACATTACCACGTTCGTGCCACGCGCCAAGTACAACACGGGTTAACTGATTATCGAGTTGATGAATGTTGGGTCTGTGTGTATGTCCATGAATCATTAAGCGTGCGTGATATTGTTGTAAATATTTTTCAGCAATACCTGGCGTGACATCCATGATGTGTTCAGGTGCAGTTGAGGTGTGCTGATGGCTTCTCGCACGATAGCGCTCAGCAATTTGCTTTCGTTTTTTGAGCGATTTGAGCAAAAAAAGTTTTTGGATAATCCAGCAACGTGAATATCGTCGAAATCGCTGATAACGCGTGTCTCGAGTGCATAATAGATCGCCATGCATCAGCAATGATTTTGTGCCATACAAGTCAATGCAGCATGGGTCTTTTAGTTGCTGACAGCCTGAGGCATTTAGAAAACGTTTGCCAATCAAAAAATCTCGATTGCCATGCAAGTAGTAAACAGGAATCTGATTGCTCAGTTGGTGAAGTGCTGCAATGATTTGGCGATGAAAAGGGGTGTCGTCATCATCGCCTATCCAGACCTCAAAGAGGTCGCCTAAAATGTATAACGCATCGGCCTCAACGCAGCGACGCTTAAGAAACTGCACAAACAACTCAG
>PANR01000025.1 GCA_002707695.1 Legionellaceae bacterium | reverse complement strand
CGGGTGCTATCATGCAATGGTTGCGCGATGAATTAGGGTTAATTAAAACTGCAGCAGAATCAGGCGAGCTCGCCGCCACCATTGATTCAACCGATGGTGTTTACTTAGTGCCAGCTTTTACTGGCTTGGGAGCGCCATATTGGCGACCGAATGTTCGCGCAGCATTTGTGGGCATGACGCGCAATACCTCGCGCGCACATCTCGTGCGAGCAAGCCTTGAGGCGGTTGCCTATCGTACATTGGATGTGTTGCTGGCCATGCAACAAGAAGGCGTAAAATTACCAGCAGTGATTCGGGTTGATGGTGGTATGAGTGCTGATAATTGGTTTTTACAATTTTTGGCAGACATGCTGCAGGTTACCATTCAACGAGCCGCTTGTATTGAAACGACCGATTTGGGTGTTGCGTTCATGGTGGGTTTGCAACAAGGTGTTTTTTCTGATTTCTCCGCCTTAGAAAAACTCTGGCAACATGATCGTGAATTTACACCCAAGCTATCAATCAAAAAGCGTGATGAGCTATACAAAGGCTGGCAGCGCGCGGTCGGTGTCCTATTGACTTAGTTGATCTGATGGAATAGTCTCGCTTCAGGCCCTTCAGTTTATACGAGTGGATATGAATAAAATTCTCATCACTGATGCTAATATTGATAAGCAATATTTTGCTCATGCTGGAGATGACATGCGCCAGCTCTTGTCACCTTTGCGCCGCCATGGCGTGGCACATTTTACTAATGTGCGCGTTTATGAAGATACGGGTGTTGACATACTGACGACTCATCCAAGCTTCAGCGTACTTTTTTATCGAGAAAAATTTTACCGTCATGCGTTTGCGGCAACACCCGATCAATATGATTCAGGTATTGTTTTAACAAAGGATCTCATTGAAAAGCCGAAAAAAAGTAGTATCGCATGGATGGTAAGAAATGCTGCTATAGAGCATGCAGGTTATTCACCTGACTTAATTTTTCTTGAAAAAGAGAGCGAATATGTTGACCTCTATTTTTTTGGCACCTTAAGCCATCTGGATTGTGATAATAGCTTTTACTTGAATAGGCTTGATATTTTTGCGCGGTATATTAGTTTTTTTAAATCCGCAGGTAGTCCGTTAATAAGTAAAGCCCAGCGTTCAAGGCTTTATTATGAGGGCAGCCGGAGAGAGGAGACCGCGCTTTCAGTTGCTAATAAAAATGATCGTGACTGGGTTTATGATAAATTGCTCAAAACATCCCAGTTATGTCGTAAGCAATATAACTTAACCAAAAAAGAACAAATAGTTGCATGCTACCTTGCGAATGGCTGTTCAAACAATGAATTAAGCGATGCTCTTGCTCTTTCGCCAAGAACTATCGAAAAGTATATAGATCATTTGAAGTTTAAGTTTCGAAGTAGAAATATTAGGCATTTAATTTCACAGTTGAATCAATTGGATTGGATAGAGTAGATAAAAGCTGGCTAAGGAGGTGTGGGGTGAATGCAATTGTTCTCAGTGAAGGTAATATGGATAAGCAACATTTTGTCATGACGGACGATGAGATGTGCCAACTGGCGACGCCTCTTGCTCATTTTGGAATAGGGGCTTTTTCTCGAGTTCGAATTTGGTCAGATCAATCAATATCTTTATTAACCACGAATCCAAGCTTTTCATCATTGTTTATTCGTGAAAAATTTTATGAATTTGCGCTGGCTGGAAAGCATGATCAGTATGAAAGTGGAATGGTTTTGTTGGATGGTGTTGATGCTAATTCGCCCGAGATGGATATAGTTAGAGAAGCATTCAAAGATCATTGCAAGCTTAAGCTAGACTTTGGAATTATTGAAAGAGAAAAAGAATTTACTGATCTATTTTGGTTTGGTACGCATTTTGATATGAAAAATGTGGCAAACATTTATTTGAACAGAATAGATTATATTAAAAAATATGTTGAATATTTTAAGAAGAGGGCGGAGCCCTTGCTGAGAGCCTCTGAGAAGCATAGACTTGTTTATCCAACAACCAGTGCTGATAAAACTTTTTTGACTTCATCCAGTCTTCATGAAGTATTAAGTGACAGGTTAACCTCGCATGTTGATTTGTACGGCTTAACGCCTTGTGAGTCTCTTTGTGCTAAGTTTATTATACAGGGTGAATCTCCCAAAAATATAGCTCGAAAGTTAAGCAAATCGGTTCGTACTGTCGAAAAACATTTAATAAATGTTAGAAAAAAAATTGGGGCAAAAACGTTATTAGAACTTGTTGCGTGCCTCAATCGGTAAATAAGTTGTTTGATTTTCCACAAATCATATTTATCAATGCCATGGTATTATTTGCCCCTGACTTTTTTCTCGCGTTCGCAAGGTGGTTTTCGACCGTTTTTGCCGAAATGCTAAGCGCACTCGCAATAACTTTTGATGATTTTCCTTGTGCACAAAGAAAAACACACTGCAATTCGCGATTGGTAAAGCCAGGGTTGCCGAGTTGAGAGGATAAGGCGCCAAGCCGCAGTACATCGCCGTTAGTAAACGAAAAGTTGGGGTCGAGCATTTCATCGCACTCCCTTTTTCCTTGGGGGAATAAGTAGCTATGTGGCCGTGCATTGTCAATAATTTTTTTGGCTTGTTGATAGTAGTATAAAATAAATAGTTCAATTAGCTCTTTTTGATTAATAAAAAAATTTTTAATACCAGGGTTGTTAATATCGCCGGCAAGATAAAAATGGTCGCAATAATGTTCGTATGTTTTGACAATAGTAACACCATGCCCCATGTGGCTTTGTTGTTCGATTGCTTTAAATACATCTGCCGCACCAGTTAACGTGTCCCAAAAAAAATAACCATCGTGATAGTCATCAAAATTACCCGCGCAACCTTTCAGGTATAATTTATTTTTACCATAAAATTCACAGAACTCTGGTGTGGTGGTTAGGTCAATGGCAGAGTTGTCTTCATAAATACGAAAGTGATCAAATTGCAAAACACCCAGTCGTCTTAACGGTGCAGCGATGGCTTTGATCTGTTCAGATGTGGTCACCATGTAATGGTTGTCGTAATGGATTTTCTCAATTTCTGTGGCCATTTTATCGCCCCCCTGTGGTGTGGACGTCATTCTATGACGAACTATTCCTACATTCAATGGCTTTTATTTAACCAAAAATGAAAAAAAATGGGTATTTTTCCCCATATTTTTTTGAAATGGAATCACCTACAATGGTCGCGAACAATAAAAAACTACCGGAATAATAACAACGATGAGGTCAATGGTCTCAAGCAGTGAGGCAGCAGCCGGGTGCGTTGCTGCCAGTTTTCTTTGTAATGCTCTAGGAGAAAGGTATGCCTGATTTAGATTGGTTAAAGCCAGTTCAGCTTTTTACGGATGCTTCAAATATTAAGATGGACGCGTTGGCTTGTGAGTTGGCAAGGCTTCAAGACCGCTGTAATGCTTATGCGGCATCAAATAACCCTTATCTTAAGGCGCTAAACATGAAAGCGTACTTTAGTGATCCAGTAGCAGGCTGGGAAGTTATCGATGCTACACACGACATATATGTGCCAAATCAGTTTAGAGGAAAAGGTAATGGAAAGATGAAGCCATGCGGTGGCTACAAAGTTGGGACCTTTTCTAGCAGTGAGTATGGTCAAGCTTTCAATGCAAAAAATAAGTATGGCTATTTCGGAGTAGCGTTTCGAAGAAAAAAAGATGGCGTTGTTGTTATTTATTCTGCTGGAACTGATATAACCAATTTTGATACTCTTAGTGCAGTTGCAAATGCTAAATCTGAGGCCGGATTTTCAAAATTGCTTAGGAATTATTGTCAGGTAGGCCAAAGTTTTTATGAACATGTCAAAGAACAACATCTTGAGGGAAGAGAACCCAATCTGTTTTGTGCGCACTCGATCGGGTGTGTTTTTAATATGTGGATGAATGCTGTTACCAAAAATGAGGTGCTGGCGGTTAATTTTGATGGATTCGGAAAAGGACAGCAGCAATTGCTTCAACATAGTTACCGCCAACTAAATCGGCGTGAAATTGGTGATAGCAAGGCCAATATTATCTCTATCACCGGGTCTAACAATCCGTTGAATCATCAGGGAAAAAACCATCCAGGTGCGCGAACCAAAGTTGATACAGATGGGGGTGTGTTTCACAAAAGCAGATATAATTTTTCAAAACATCTCATTGGAAGAATTTCGAAAGCGCTTGATAAAAAATTTAAAGCACGTCATGGCATGAATTCTGAGGATTATTCAAGGCGCGAACATGCCTTATATGTGAGTGGGATTTATCGAGCAAACAATAAACGTCCGAGCAAGGAGGAAAATGCAGTCTTGAAATTACATACCATGTTAAGTCAAGGAAAAGTGGGCGCTGCTAGTAAGTGGTTAAGTACGATCAAAGAAGGTGTGCTTAAAAATAAAGCTGAGTTGATGAAGATGCTTGAACAATACAAGCGTAATGGGTGCTTGCCTTTATCTTATGCTCAAGAAGATTCATGTGAGGATAAGTCCCAGTTGCTTGGTGTAGAAGAGTGTGGGCCCGCTTTGTTGGAAGAAGATACTGCAGAGATAGATGTAAAAAAAGCAATTTGGTTGATTAATGAGTTTATGTTGGATCTCAAGGTTAATGATCCGATAGCATATTACTCATTGTTGGCAGAAGAAGCTATGCAGGGTGAAGATTATCAGTCTGTGCTTCAATATTGTGAGCAGGGGTTAGCGGCAGATAGTAATAACCGTGGCTTTTTAACTTCAAAAGCGTTTGCGTATAGTAGGTTGGGACAACACCAGAAGGCCTATGATGTACTGCGGCATTTCACTGAGTTGTCAGAAGAGGACGCAAGGCTATTGCTGGATAGTGTTAATGGCGTTAAAAACGTGAAACAAACGCCTGATGCTATCGCAGAGGCGCGCGTTAACAGAGATTTAGGTTATGTGGATGAATCGAAAGCACATAGTGAAACCATGCAAAAGTTGTATGAGGCTGAAGTTAGGGCTCGTGAAGTGCTGCTTGAATCTATGCGAGAGCAGCGAGAAAAATCTGAAGCGGATGGATCTGTCGAAGAGGTTAACAGGCTTGATAAAGAAATTGATGAATATGAGTCTGGGCGAAATAAAGCCGCACAATCAGCATTGGAAGCTAAACGTGATATTACAAGAGTTGAGTACGAACGTTACGCGTTTACTGTTAACTCAGTCAGTTTAGTTTGGGATGTGTTTTTTCATGCCTTGAAGTATTGTTATGATAAGCTTCCGGGTGGTTTAATGCCGGCTTGGGTTCCTTCTGCTGGGTCGCTCAATGAGTTAAAACACATTATCACCCCATTATTTCAAAATCTAATTTCATTTTTTCAAAAATATGATGTGCATAAAATATCGATTAAAGAATTTGAAAGCTATTTAAAGGCTGAAAAAAGCGGCCTTTATATGGCTGGTGAATTAACAGTTAACGAAGGTCAGCAGATTGGTTTGTATTTGGCAAGACTTTTCTTATTCATTTATCCCGAAGAAATCACTTCAGCTGAGCAGAGAGAGAAAAGCTGGCAAGCGTTTTTAGACAAATGGGAAATGATTTCAAGTTCATGTTTCGTATTATACGACGCCTGTAAAACCGTTAAAGACTCGAGTGAATTTGATAAAGTAACTTCATTGCCTCATCGGCTCTTGAGTGTGTTCAGAACATTCAAGCGCCTGTTTGTTGATGCTGACCGTGATGCAGAAGGTTTATATAAAACTGATTTGCATACGGTTAGGATGCATTTGTTTTTTGACAGTCTTTCAGAGAGTATTTTTTTGAAGTTTGTGGGGCATGCCGATACGATTCGTCGCCTTAGCACATGGGGCATGCTTTCTTTTGACTTAATGAGCAAACAAACCGCAGCTTCATTAATTGATACAGTGCCAATATTGAATTCAGTTGCGGTGTTGGCTGTTATGAGTGATGCATATTCACAGGCAGATGCTGGTGCGGGTGCTGAGGCTGTTAAACGCATTAAACGTAATGCTGAAATGTTGCATACAAAAGCTGATGAGCTGGTTGTACAGGAGCGGACTGATCGAGCAGTTGAATATTTTCATCGCTCTCAACGTTTGTTTGAACTGCATTTTCCTGAAAGGCATGTGGTCATTAGTGAAATTATGCGTAAAAAATTAAAAGCCAACGGCAAGTTCGAAGTGAGGGGTGGGTTTCCTCAGCATGATAGTTTTTTTCATGCCGTTGCGTGTTATATGGTTGAATCCCCAGAAGCGCTAAAAGCAATGGTAGATGAGGTTGATCATGCGCAGCCCCGTGAGGCCTTAGAACAAGCTATTCGTCGACCTATTTATGTGTTAGATGATGATGCTAACGTTCAGGTGCAAGGTGATCCGCAGCAACCCGGCCATCCTATTTTTCTTCGTCAAACAGAAGCGGGTTATGTGGCGCTGTTAGCAAGAGAAGAGCGTTATTTTGAAGATGTTTATGCGCAACAACCTCAAATAGCTGCCGCTCGACTTGGACAAAATCGCAGTGCAATATTTCACAGAATTAGTCAGCTTTCAGCAAGAATCGATTCTATTGTTCAACCACATCATTCGGGAGGTCTCCATGCCTAAAGATACTTTACATGAAATATACAGAGCTGCTTATGTTGGCAATATAGCGAGAGTGCGAACGCTTGTCGAACAAGATTCTACGATGGTTAACCGAGTATGTGGTCAGTCTGGTGCTACAGTAAGACCTGATGGAATGCTTGAAGCGTTAAGTTCGGATCTGCCTCGTGCAGTTGCCATGGTTGCTGCTGGTTATCTCACAATTCAATATGCCTCGTTGCTCAACGGTGTGATGCAAGCAAGAAGTGCGCTGACACTAACAGCGGCGAGTTTGGTCGTGGGCAGCCAAGAATTGAAATTCGTTGAATCATCCTCTTTATTTCAATTGCTTGAGCATTTACGTCATTCTCATTTGAGCCCTGATAACCAATTTAGCCGGTTGTTGGTTGATAAGAAATGGACTCCGCTACACTTTGCTGCTCTTGGCAATTCTACGGCTGTTGCAAAATTTCTTATTAGTACAGGCGCTGATATTGCAGCGATTGATTCATGTAGACGAACGTTTCAAATGTTACCTGTCTCAAGTAGTTTTTTAAATGGGTGCAAAGATGCAATCATTGAAAGGTTAGACCAAGAGAACATTAGATTAAAATCAGACTTGACAAATGAGCGTGTGGCTCGTGCAGAAGAACAGGCAAGTACTGAAGCGGCTTTAAAAGAGCTCGAAGATCGAATTGAGGGTCTTCCGGCATTTGCTGCCGGTTCTGCCGGCCACTTCGCTCCGCCAAATGTCGGAGCCGCTGGCGCAGGTGCAGCGCCTCGCCCTCACCCAGGGTAATTGCTTGATGCTAGCTTGACATTGATTGACCCTCTATCTATACTACGAATATCTTATCGATAAGAGGATCGTAAAAATGAACTCAGCGATTTTATCCAGCAAGTTTCAGGTTTGTATCCCTAAACAGGTTCGTGAAGAGCTAAATCTCCATGCGGGTCAGCAATTAATATTTGTGACAAAAGGGCAGGTTATTCACCTGGTGCCCAAGGTTGATCTTAAAGATATGCGTGGGCTTTTGTCGGGTGCAAATACTAAAAATGTACGTGATCGTCGAGATCGTGTATGAAGTATTTAGTTGATACGTGCGCATGGATTGAGTGGCTGTGTGACAATAAGCTCGCTTCTTCCATTCATAAATACTTAAAAAATCTAGAGCAGGTTGCTGTTCCAACGATCGTTCAGTTTGAGTTATATAAGTGGATTTGTCGTGAAAAAGATGAAAGCTTGGCGCTCAGTATTGTTGGCATGACAGAGCAAGCTGCTGTCCTTCCGATTGATACATCACTTGCCTTATATGCTGCGGATGTGGCTCGCGATTATCGATTAGCCATGGCTGATGCGATCATTTATGCTGCCACGTTGAAATTCGATCTCGAGCTTGTGACGTCTGACAAGCATTTCAAAGGCTTAAAGCACGTCAAATACCTGGCAAAATAGTTGTTGGGCATATCATCTTTCTGCTACGATAAACCCTGATCTTAATGAAAAGGGTTTTTCATGACGTGTAAACACGTAGTTGCGTTTATAGTTGGTTTATCCACGCTATTGGCGGCGCCGGTAGAGGCTGCGTATGGGCCGGGCGCGATGATTTTATCCGCCAATGGCGGTTACATGTGGTTTTCTGATAAGCAGCATTTAAAGAACACCGGTTTGTATGGCGCAGCGATTGGTTATCAATTCACGCCCGCGTTTAGCACGCAGCTTCAGGCTTCTTATTTTTACGCCGCGAAGACCGCGCGTGGCGGTGGCAGCACGACTAATGGCAGTATTTACACCGTTAATGGCATTTATCATTTCTTTACCCATTGCAAGCTCCGACCGTTCGTTTTAGCTGGCCTTGGTGTTTCTCGTATTGCTCATGCGCCTAACAACGATCCGGCAACGCTTACACATTTTTCCGGAGGTGTTGGCGGCGAGCTATTGATGGGAGATGATGCATCGTTAAGTGTCAGCGGTCGTGATAATTACACCTTTACTGGTGGCAAACAGGATTTATGGGTTAACATCGGGCTTAATTTTTATTTATTTGGCGCGAAAGCGTAACAACAAAACGCAGCTGTCATCCCCGACTAGATCGGGGATCCAGGAGTATTTATTTGAACTGGATTCCCGCCTACGCGGGAATGACAACAGAGTGGGTTGTAACAAAAAAACCTTTATAATTTTATTAACAATAAACAGGAGGCATATCAATAATGACAACGTACGCTGTTGTAGATCAAGGTGAATTCAACGTCGAGGATCGAAGTCCTAAATTTCGGTTAGACGATGATGCTAAACGCAGGTTACCTCTTTTCCCTGGTCTTTCAGAACTTCATCAGGCTGTTTTTGGGTTGCCAGCATTAGAGGCAAACCATGCGCCAGAGATGTTTGATTTAAATGCTGCAACAACGCTGACTGTCAATGGTGAGCAAGTTGTATGGAATGAGGATGTAAAAGGCAACCAGTCTGGTGCGGCAGCACAGCAAGTTGTTGCTAAGCTCGGTACCGATAACCCCTTGGCGTTGCTGATTTTGCATGATGTGGTTCACCAAAAACACATGACATTTAGTGGAACAGAGTGTCTTCGTGCGTCAGATGAACGTGAGCAGGTGAACTACCATTTTACGATAGACGATATTGTGATTAACGCTGATGTAGAGGGCGCGACCATGACGGTAAGATCATCAAGCAAACAAGTGACATCGCTGACGGATTTCTCTGAGGATGGCAGATCATTCAAACCATTATTAACGGCAAAGCCAGGTGAATCACTGTGTGAAGTTGAAACCGTTTATCGTTTTACCGATGCAAGTGGTCCAGGTTTAGATCCTGATAAACGCTTTGGCGTGACACAAGAAAATGGCGCAATATGTTTTGCGCGTGTTGATGTTGAGGCGCAAAACGTCACGGTGCATTATGATGGGCTTTATCAACATAACTCAGTGTTACGTCAATATCGTGCGATAGCACACCCAACACCTGGTGTGCTCAGTGGCTGTTGTGCGTGTTTGTGCGCACCACCAAAAATACCGGAAGGGTTTGTGAAACCAGAGGCAGGATCAAACACTGATCTGTGCAGCGTGCAGCCGATCAATACCTAGGCCGGCAGCTATTTCATGTCAGCTCGGGTTTCTTGGCTGGGCTCGGCGTGTCTCTCATCGCGAGCAGCACCTGCACCAAGCAGGCTGCTTGCTGGTGCGCTAGCTGGGCCTATCAACGGAACAGGTTCCGCTGGAGGGCCACCGTAATTTGTACGGTACCTTTCCGCTAGTGCCGGATCTGATTTGAGAGTTTCTTTAAATGTTTGGAGGAGCCTCGCTGGGCAGCGGCCTGCCTTTTTAAAATACATTTCATCAGGGTTTTGGTAGCTAGGCGCCGTGGTCACGCGAATTTGTTTGTAATCAGCATCTCTAGCAGCAAATGATGCATCAAAAAGTTCACCTGTCACTATATCGCCTGTTAGTTTTACAGCTTTAACCGATTGACCGTTGACGGTTGCTAAGGTTTCAATGCTGAGTGTAACCTTTCCTAAATTTTCTTCACCAGGCAGCGCACTATGCCAAAACTTTTCATAACTTTTTGGCCGGCTAAAGTGGATGTAAAACATGTGTGCATCTGCACAGACACTCTCAAACCTGACATTTGGATCAGCTGCTTGCGCGGCTGTTTTTAGCGCGCTGACAAAGCGAGGGTATCGTTCTTCAGAAATCGCATCAAAGCGCCAAGAAAACGCATCCTTTGGTTTTTCAGCTTCGGCAGTAGGTGGGCTTAAGCCCTCACGTTCAAGATAGTCTCTGCTCGCGCTCATATTGCGTGGGCTTCTTAAATTAAATATACGAAAAACACTTTCTATTGATAGTGGCATCAGCGGTCTCCTCAAATTTATAAATAGCGTGTCAAATTATTTTCGCTTACTCATTTCAACAAAGTCACGTTCAGTATGACCTGTGTACAATTGACGTGGACGGCCAATTTTATAGGGGCTGCTGATCATTTCATTCCATTGCGCAATCCAGCCAACTGTTCTGGCTAATGCAAAAATAACAGTAAACATGTTGGAAGGAATACCCAACGCATTGAGCGTAATACCAGAGTAAAAATCAACATTTGGGTAGAGTTTGCGTTCAACGAAATAGTCATCGTTTAAGGCAATTTTTTCTAATTCGAGCGCAACCTGTAGAACAGGGTCGTTTTCGTCACCCACTTCTTTTAAGACTTCATGACAAGTTTCACGCATGACTTTTGCGCGTGGATCATAATTTTTATAAACACGATGGCCAAAGCCCATGAGGCGGAAAGGATCGTTTTTATCTTTGGCTTTTTTAATGTATTCAGGAATATTTTTTACATCACCAATTTCACGCAACATGTTGAGTGCTGCCTCATTGGCGCCGCCATGCGCAGGGCCCCACAATGCAGCAATGCCAGAGGCAATGCAAGCATAAGGATTAGCGCCTGTTGAACCTGCTAAACGCACCGTCGAGGTTGACGCGTTTTGTTCATGATCAGCATGCAGTGTGAAGATGCGATCCATTGCACGGCTGAGCACATCATTCTTTTTCCATTTTTCACTCGGTACGCTGAACATCATGTGCAAGAAGTTTTCGGCATAATCCAACTCATTGTCAGGATAAACAAAAGGGTGCCCCATGTAATATTGGTAAACCATCGCTGCAATCGTTGGCATTTTAGCGACTAAGCGAACCATCACCTGGTTGCGGCCTTCTTCAGTTTTAACATCTAAACTATCATGGTAAAAAGCCGACAGCGCACCGACGACACCACACATGATCGCCATCGGGTGGGCGTCGCGACGAAAGCCTTTAAAAAAGATGTGCATTTGCTCATGCACCATCGAATGGTGTTTGATGTCATAAACAAATTGTTCTTTTTGAGACTTGTTGGGTAATTCACCATGGATAAGCAAATAGCACGTTTCAAGATAATCTGATTTTTCAGCCAATTGACCAATTGGATAGCCGCGATAGAGTAATACGCCGTTCTCACCGTCGATGTAGGTGATTTTAGACTCACAAGATGCCGTCGCCATAAAGCCTGGGTCAAAGGTAAAAACGCCGAGTGCTTTGCCAAGCGTGCTGATGTCAATTTCGTCTTGCCCGGCGGTTGGTTTAAGCACAGGAAATTCGACGGTCTTGCCATCGAGTGTGATAGTCGCGCTACGTTTGGTCATTTTTACTCCTTATGATTTATCAAAACTATAGGTATGATCGGTTGGCTTGTCAACGCCCTTACCACTTGCTGGCCAGATAACATTTATTCATCTGAACCATCAATTTTTTTGCGCATTTTTATGGCCTCTCACCTGAGATCGGCTTGCTATCTTTCGTGAATTATTTCATACTCATAACACATATGTGATCAGCGCAAGGAACCAAAAATGCGTAAAGAAAGACCAGTAAATTTAAATTTAACGACCATCAAGTTCCCCATCACGGCGATCGTGTCGATTTTGCACCGCCTTTCAGGCTTATTTTTGATTGCCATGCTGCCATTTGGGTTGTGGATTTTTGAGTATGCCATGCGATCTGAGGCGAACTTTAATTACTGGGTGACTAATTTTATGCACTCGTTTTGGGGTGGTTTTTTGTTGTGGCTGTTTTTTATCGGATTTGTTTATCACTTAGTCGCAGGCGTTCGTCATTTGTTGATGGATCTGGGGTGGGGTGAAAGCTTGCGTGGTGGTCGCATTGGGGCTGGATTATTAGTCATCATCTGGTTGGCCGTGTCAATTTTATTAGGAATATTACTATGGGTGGGAATTTTTTAAGTGTCCCAGGCAAAGGCCTGAGAGAGTGGTTGATTCAGCGCGTTACGGCGGTGTATCTCGGTGTTTATACTTTTTTTATCATGGTGTGTGTGTTTGCATTGCCAGCAACGTATTCGGTGTGGCATAACTTATTTGCCAATTTTTGGTTAGTCATCATTAATACCTTTATGTTGGTTTGCGTGCTTTGGCATGCGTGGATTGGTGGTTGGACTATCATCACCGACTACGTATCTGTTCCATACCTGCGTGATTTATGTAAGTTGCTATTGATTGTTTTTTTGCTCGCACTGTTTTTGTGGGGCTTACAAATTTTTTGGCATATTCATGCTGTAGGGAGAATTTAAATGGCTATTCCAACTCACACATTCGACGCACTCATCGTGGGTGCAGGCGGTGCAGGTATGCGCGCATCATTGGAGTTGGCTGCGTCACAGCGCAAAGTGGCGGTGATTTCTAAAGTTTTTCCAACACGTTCACACACCGTTTCTGCGCAAGGTGGCATTAACGCGGCGATTGCAAGTGTGATGAAAGACGACGATTGGCGTTTTCACATGTATGACAGCGTGATGGGCTCAGATTTTTTGGGCGATCAAGACGCTATTGAATACATGACCATGACAGCGCCTCAGGCAATTATTGAATTAGAACACATGGGCATGCCATTTTCGCGTACCAAAGAAGGCCGCATCTATCAGCGTCCATTTGGTGGACAGACGATGAACTACGGCAAAGGCTTAGCGCATCGCACGTGTGCAGCAGCAGATCGCACAGGCCATGCATTACTGCATACACTTTATCAGCAAAACATTAAAGCAAATACCAACTTTTATGATGAATGGTATGCGATTGATATTGTCAAAGGCAAAAAAGGCGGCGTAGCTGGTGTGACGGCTATCTGCATAGAAACTGGCGAAATTGCATTTTTTAAAGCGCGCGCAACCATTTTTGCAACAGGCGGCGCAGGGCGTATTTTTGCATCAACAACGAATGCACATATCAACACTGGCGATGGTTTTGGTATGGCGTTGCGTGCAGGTTATCCGCTGCAAGATATGGAAATGTGGCAATTCCACCCAACCGGTATTTACGGAGCGGGCGTGCTAGTGACAGAAGGTTGTCGCGGCGAAGGCGGCTTCTTAACGAACAAAGATGGTGAGCGTTTTATGGAACGTTATGCGCCGCATGAAAAAGATTTAGCGTGTCGCGATGTGGTGTCACGTTCTATTATGACAGAGGTCTTAGAAGGTCGTGGTTGTGGCGAAGATGGACAGCACGTTCACCTGGATTTAACGCATTTAGGTGAAGATGTCATTAGCTCACGCTTGCCAGGCATTCGCGATTTGGCGCGCACCTTTGCAGGCGTTGACCCAATTTCTAAACCCATTCCGGTTCGTCCAACTTGCCATTATTTGATGGGCGGTATTCCCACTAATTTTGATAGCCAGGCACTACAGCTTGATAAAAGTGGTAAAGACAGCATTATTGAAGGATTTTATGCAGCAGGCGAGGCAGCTTGTGTGTCTGTGCACGGTGCGAATCGCTTGGGTGGTAATTCGTTGTTGGATATTGTGGTTTTCGGCCGCTCTGCAGGATTGCATGTTCAAGAAAGCATTGAAAAAGGTTTAGATTATCGTGATGTTGATAATGATGACGTTGATGAAGCGCTTGAGCGAGTGCATCGTTGGGATAAAAATAAAGGCGGCGAAAGCGTGCCTGAATTGCGCAATGAGATTCAAGAATTAATGCAAGCAAGTTTTGGTGTGTTCCGTAAAGCTGATTTAATGGCAGATGGTTTGAAAAAACTTCAAGACATGAAAGCGCGCTTAGAAAAAGCATCAATTGAGGATCATAGTTCTGCATTTAATACTGCGCGGATTGAAGCATTAGAATTAGATAATTTACTAGAGGTTGCGTTGGCAACAGCTGCAGCGGCGAATTGGCGAAAAGAAAGCCGCGGTGCGCATTCACGCGTGGATTTCCCTAAACGAGATGACGAACATTATCTAAAACATTCGATTTATACCGACGGTTGTGACGAGATGAAAACGCGTGAAGTGAATATGACAACACGCTATGTTAAACCCGTGAAAGTGCAAGAACGTGTGAGTTAAGAGGTAGATTATGAGTGACGCAAAGCAACCAACCGCTGTCAAAAAAAGTTCTGAAAAAAAGCCTGAAAAAAAGGTTGAAAAGAAAATTGAACCAAAAATCGTGAAGTTCAAGATCTATCGCTATGATCCGGACAAAGATAAAAAACCTTACATGAAAGAATATGAGGTGGATATTGCCAAGCATCACTGCGTGATGGTGCTTGATGCATTATTTGTGATTAAAGCACAAGATGGCAGTTTGGCGTTTCGTCGTTCTTGTCGAGAAGGTGTTTGTGGTTCGGATGGCATGAATATTAACGGTAAAAATCATTTGGCGTGTATTACCCCTTTATCATCGTTCAAAGGCACTATTACCATTCGACCATTGCCAGGCTTGCCCGTGATTCGTGACTTGATTATCGATATGAGCACGTTTTACAAACAATACCGTAGCATCGAACCTTATTTGCAAAACGATGAGCCAGAGCCCGCAATTGAGCATATCCAGTCGCCCAAAGAGCGTGCCGAGCTTGATGGATTGTATGAATGTATTCTTTGCGCCTGTTGTTCAACGGCTTGTCCTTCATTTTGGTGGAATCCAGATAAATTCGTAGGCCCTTCAGGGCTCTTGCAAGCATACCGGTTTATTGCTGATTCTCGTGATACGTCGACGATGAAGCGACTGGAGCGCTTGAGCGATCCTTTTAGTGCATTCCGCTGTCGAGGCATTATGAACTGTGTCGATGTTTGTCCGAAGGGGCTCAATCCCACGCGTGCAATTGGTAAAATTAAGTCCAAAATGCTGGCCATGGGTGTCCAAGAGGGCGGATTTAGCCAGGATTAATAGGTTATTTTTTGCCCAAATTTGGCGCTGGTACTTTGTTTATATTTCTACTACACTTCGACTGCGTCCAAAACAAGCGTATAATAAACGAACAGATGGTTTAAGGCGATAGGGCTCATGAGCGATGACATGAAAACCTGGCAAGATAGTTCTTATCTGGCAGGTTCCAATGCGGAATATTTAGAACAACTCTACGATCTTTTTCTTCACAGCCCTGAATCGCTGGATAAAAATTGGCATGCCTATTTTACTGGTTTGACTGCCGGTGAATCTCAACCTGATATTTCGCCTGAAGACCTACGTGAGCAATTTCGTATTGCAGCTAAGTCACCTACAAAATCAGCGCCTGCATTGGTTGGCGATGCAGCACATATTCAAAAACAATTATCGGTCATGCAGCTTATTCACGATTATCGCAGTTACGGGCATCAGATTGCCGATCTTGATCCGCTGCACTTAGTGAAGCGCAATGAAATGCCCGCATTAACCTTGGCTTATCATGGGTTGAGTGAGGCCGATTTGGATACTACGTTTCAGTTGCCAAACACATTTCCTGTCAAAGAAGCTAGTTTGCGCGATATTGTGAAGTTGTTAAAAAATATTTATTGCTCAAGTATTGGTGTCGAGTACATGCATATCAGTGATGCCAAAGAAATTGAGTGGTTGCAAAATCATATAGAGCATCATGATAATCGCCGTGAATTTTCTGTTGATCAAAAGAAAAAAATACTTAAGCAATTGGTGGCGGCCAACGAACTTGAAAAATATTTAGGCCGCAAATATGTAGGTCAGAAACGATTTTCTCTAGAAGGTGGTGATAGCTTAATTCCTGCCATTAATGCCATTATTCAGCAGTCTGGCGCACTGGGTGTGAAAGAGCTGGTAATGGGCATGTCGCATCGTGGGCGAATTAACGTGCTGATGAATGTGTTAGGCAAGGCTTCGCGTGATTTATTTAATGAGTTTGAAGGGGTGTTGGAAGATGAAGATCGTCGTTCAGGTGATGTGAAGTATCACTTGGGCTTTTCTTCCAACGTTAAAACACCTGGCGGTGTTGTCCATTTATCCCTAGCTTTTAATCCTTCACATTTAGAGATTGTTGCGCCCGTTGTTGAAGGTTCGGTGCGTGCAAGACAACGTCGTCGTAAAGATAAGCTGCGCGCACAAGTTTTACCATTGATCATCCATGGTGATGCTGCAATGGCTGGCCAAGGCGTGGTGATGGAAACCTTTAATTTATCGCAAGCACGTGGATATTGCACAGGTGGGACCATTCATGTTGTGGTCAACAATCAAATTGGGTTTACGACAAGTAATCCTTTGGATGCACGCTCAACATTGTACTGCACAGATATTGCAAAAATGGTGCAAGCGCCGGTTTTTCACGTTAATGGTGATGACCCTGAATCTGTTTGTTTTATTGCAAAATTAGCCGCTGAATACCGAGCAACTTTTCATAAAGACGTTGTGATTGATTTTGTTTGCTATCGTCGTCATGGGCATAATGAGGCAGATGAGCCTTCAGCAACGCAACCATTAATGTACCAGGTTATTAAAACATTGCCGCCTATTTATAAAAAATATAATGAGCAGTTGTTATCAGCTAAAAATATTGATGATGCAACCGTTAAGCAATTTGTTGCTGATTGTCGCGCAACACTCGATGCGGGAAAAAACTTAGTTGAAACCGTTGATACCCCGCCTGATGAGCTTTATAGCGTTGATTGGAAGCCCTATCTCAAAAATGTTGAGCTGAGTACGCCCGTTAAAACCAGCGTGCCCAAAGATAAAATTATCGAGCTCGGCCGCAAGCTCACAACCTTGCCTGAAGGATTTTCGTTGCAAAAGCAAGTAGAAAAAATGTTATCTGATCGTGAAAAGATGACAGCAGGTGAGCTGCCGATTAATTGGGGTTATGCAGAGACAATGGCTTATGCCACATTGCTCGATGAAGGGTTCCCTGTGCGTTTATCAGGCCAGGATTCGGGTCGTGGGACGTTTGCGCACCGCCATGCTGCGCTCCACGATCAAAAAACTGGTGAAGTATATTATCCATTAAATAATATGACAAAAGAGCAGGCGTCTTTTATTTGTATCGATTCTGTGTTGTCAGAAGAGGCTGTATTAGCTTATGAATATGGTTATTCCACGGCTGATCCTCGAGTGTTTACGTTGTGGGAGGCGCAGTTTGGTGATTTTGCCAATGGCGCACAGGTTGTTATCGATCAATTTTTAAGTTCAGGCGAACAGAAGTGGGATCGATTCAGTGGGCTTGTGATGTTGTTGCCGCATGGTTATGAAAGCATGGGGCCAGAGCACTCATCTGCTCGGTTAGAGCGATATTTGCAGCTTTGCGCGCAAGACAATATGTCAGTGTGCTCACCGACCACGCCAGCACAAGTTTTTCATATGCTACGTCGTCAGATGGTGCGCATGGTGCGAAAACCACTGATTGTCATGTCACCTAAAAGCTTTTTACGCCATCCATTGGCAACGTCAACGCTTGATGAATTATCAGAAGGCGAATTTAAATTAATTTTCCCTGAAGTTGATGATTTGCCCAAGAAAAAAGTTGAAAAAATTGTCTTATGCTCAGGCAAAGTTTATTACGACTTGCTTGAAAAGCGGCGTGAGAATAAACAAACTGATACGGCTATTGTCCGTATTGAACAGCTTTATCCTTTTCCGCGCAAAGAATTGATGGATGTTTTAGATGAATATCCACGTGCAAAAACAGTGGTGTGGTGTCAGGAAGAGCCCATGAATCAGGGGGCGTGGTATCAAATTAGTTTTCACTTGCGTGCCTGCACGACAGAAAAAGGGCGTGAGTTAGATTATACTGGTCGTTCAGCTGCAGCAGCACCAGCTTCTGGTTCAGCTAAACGTGACAAGGCTGAACAGAAAGCGCTTGTCGCGGCGGCATTAGCGTAGTATTGATTAATGAAAGAGGTGTGTCATGACAACTGAAATTAAAGTGCCTGTTTTACCGGAATCTGTTGCTGATGCAACCATTCTCGAGTGGCATAAAAAAGTGGGTGAACAAGTATCCGCAGATGAAAATCTTGTTGATTTAGAAACAGATAAAGTTGTGCTTGAAGTCCCTGCACCTGCAGACGGTGTGTTGAAAGAAATTAAGCAAGAAGTGGGCGCTGTTGTTAAAACAGATGAGCTTCTCGCTATTTTCGAAGCAGGTGGTGCCGCTTCAGCTGAAACTAAATCTGAATCTGAAGAAAAATCTGCTGAAAAGCCAGCAGAAAAACCTGAAGAAAAACCGGCAGAAAAGCCCGCGGAAAAAGCTTCTGAAAAACCTAGCAAAGCAGCATCCTCAGCGGCTAGTACTCAGCAGCCTAGCGTGTCAGCTGAAAATACAGCCTTCTCGCCTTCAAAACGTCGTGATGCAGCTGCGCAAGGTTTATCGCCCGATCAATTAAGTGATAAGCATCAACAAAATGTTGCGGCTGGCCAAGCCATGGGTGCGCGTGAAGAAAAACGTGTGCCAATGACACGCTTACGTAAACGCATCGCAGAGCGTTTGCTCAATGCCAAGCATTCAACAGCAATGCTGACGACATTTAATGAAGTTGATATGTCCGCTGTCATGAGCATTCGTAGCAAGTACAAAGATGACTTTGAAAAAACCCATAACACTCGTTTAGGGTTTATGTCTTTCTTCACAAAAGCTTGTGTGGAGGCACTTAAGCGTTTTCCTGATGTTAACGCTTCAATTGACGGTGAAGAAATTGTTTATCACAATTACTTTGATGTTGGCATTGCCGTATCAACCGAGCGAGGCTTAGTGGTGCCAATTTTGCGCGATGCTGATCAAATGAGTATGGCTGATATAGAAAAGCAAATTCGTGATTTTGCAGCGCGTGGCCGCGATAACAAATTAACGTTAGATGACATGACAGGTGGTAATTTTACGATTACCAATGGCGGAACATTTGGTTCAATGTTGTCAACGCCTATTTTAAATCCACCACAAAGTGCGATTTTAGGTATGCATAATATTGTTGAGCGCCCAGTTGCCGTCAATGGTGAAGTAGTGATTCGCCCTGTGATGTACTTGGCACTCTCTTATGATCACCGTATTGTCGATGGTAAAGACTCAGTGCAGTTTTTAGTGGCAATTAAGCAGTTGCTAGAATCGCCTGAG
The DNA here is from genome assembly GCA_002707695.1 of Legionellaceae bacterium. Taxonomy (GTDB): domain Bacteria; phylum Pseudomonadota; class Gammaproteobacteria; order UBA12402; family UBA12402. The sequence continues at coordinate 11,499 of PANR01000025.1, read as the reverse complement.
AAATTTTTGTTGGATTTATAATCTAAATTTCCCCCTGATAAGGGGAACGAAGGGGGTAGAGGTTTTCCCCCTGATAAGGGGGATGAAGGGGGTTGTGTTTTTAAACCCACCCCGACCCTCCCTTCTCAGGGAGGGGGTAGAATTTTTTCCCTCCCTTTTCAGGGAGTGAGTAGAATTTTTTCCTCTCTTGACAGGGAGGGCATGACAACAAAGAAGTATACTTTTTTATAACAACGGGAAAGAAAAATATGAACTTACATGAATATCAAGCAAAAGAAATTTTTGCCGAATATAAACTGCCGATCCCCTATGGTGAGGTCGCAGCTAGCGTTGATGAGGCATTAAAAGTTGCCGAAAAGATTGGCGGCAATGCATGGATGGTCAAAGCACAAGTTCATGCAGGTGGTCGTGGTAAAGCGGGCGGTGTTAAATACTGTAAATCAAAGGATGAAGTGAAAGAGCATACCCAACGTTTGTTGGGAAGCCGGTTGGTCACACAACAAACGGATGAACATGGTCAGCCTGTGAATTCAGTGTTAATTGCTGATCCAGCTGATATTAAAACAGAGCTTTACTTAAGCGCAGTACTCGATCGCGCTACACGTCGTGTTGTCATTATGGCCTCAACAGAAGGTGGGGTTGAAATTGAAGAAGTTGCCGAAAAAACCCCTGAAAAAATCTTAAAATTAGAAATGGATCCCTTGTTTGGTGTTATGCCTTATCAATGTCGTGACATCGCGTTTAAGATGGGATTGAAAGGCGATCAAATCAAACAGTTCGCGCACATTCTCACGCAAATGGGCAAGATGTTCGTTGATAAAGATCTCAGTATTGTCGAGGTCAACCCACTTATTATTCGTGATAATGATGAGCTAATGTGCCTAGATGCCAAAATCGTGGCAGATGAAAATGCGTTATACCGACAAAAGGCGGTTCGCGAAATGCGTGATCCTACGCAAGAAGATGATCGTGAGAACCGCGCTCGTGATTGGGATTTAAATTATATTGCGCTTGATGGTGATATTGGTTGTATGGTTAATGGAGCAGGGCTGGCGATGGCAACGATGGACATTATTAAGTTGTCAGGCGGGAACCCGGCTAACTTTTTAGATGTTGGCGGCGGTGCGACACGTGAGCGTGTGACCGAAGCATTTAAAATTATTTTATCTGATGATAGCGTCAAAGGTATTTTAGTTAATATTTTTGGCGGTATTGTGCGTTGTGATTTGATTGCAGATGGCATTATTGAAGCGGTTAAAGAAGTTAATGTGGCTGTGCCGGTTGTTGTTCGCTTAGCGGGTAATAATGCTGAAAAAGGCAGTGAAAAATTAAATGGTTCTGGTTTAAGTATTATTGCAGCAGATAGTCTAGCAGATGCGGCAGAAAAAATCGTAAAAGAGGTGAAGGGCTAATGAGTATTTTAATCAATAAAAACACAAAAGTAATTTGTCAGGGATTTACTGGCAAAAATGGCACGTTTCATTCAGAGCAGGCTATTGAATACGGTACCAATATGGTCGGTGGCGTAACGCCAGGTAAAGGTGGGTCAAAACACTTGAATTTACCTGTGTTTAACACCGTAGCTGAAGCGGTCGCTGAAACTGGCGCTGATACTTCGGTGATTTATGTTCCTGCACCTTTTTGTAAAGATTCTATTATCGAAGCTGCAGAAGCGGGTATTAAATTAATCATTACAATTACCGAAGGCATTCCTGCGCTGGATATGCTCGAGGTGAAGTATTACTTAGATCAACATCCCGATATTCGTATGATTGGACCAAACTGTCCGGGTGTGATAACGCCAGGTGAATGTAAAATTGGGATTATGCCGGGTTATATTCATCAGCCAGGTAAAGTGGGCATTGTGTCACGCTCAGGTACGTTAACCTATGAAGCAGTCAGTCAAACAACGGCGTTGGGTTTAGGGCAAAGCACTTGTGTGGGTATTGGCGGTGATCCTATTCCTGGCAGCAACTTTGTTGATATTTTAAAATTGTTTCAAGAAGATCCGCAAACAGAAGCCATTTTAATGGTGGGTGAAATTGGTGGTTCAGCGGAAGAAGAAGCGGCTGAATTTATTAAGGAGCATGTGACTAAGCCGGTTGCCGCTTACATTGCTGGTGTGACCGCACCGCCTGGTAAGCGCATGGGGCACGCTGGTGCGATTATTTCTGGTGGTAAAGGAACCGCTGAAGAAAAATTTGCTGCACTAAAAGCTGCGGGCGTTGTCACAGCCGATTCACCGGCTAAGCTTGGTGAAGCAATGAAGGCTGCGATAGAGCGGTAGGTTTGCTTTGTTGTCATGCCTGCGAAGGCAGGCATCTAGTCCTCGTTAAGAACTTTATGTTTTAAAAAGTACTTTTATGTACTTGAGTTTTTCATTACCGACTGGACCCCTGCCTTCGCAGGGGTGACGGCGGAATTAATTGCACCATCGTCACCTGCACAAAAAATCCGCTCAAAAATTTCTCTATTCTGCACGTACCCATGAAAAATCGTGACAACGATTACTTAAATGATACAATGCGCGTTTGTGATGTGTGAATAATAAGGGAGAAGTTGATGACGGCTCTAACAAGAAGTTCTAGCAAGCAATTATTTATTTATATCGTCTGTGGTATTGGTGCATTAACCGGTTTTCTATTTGGTTTTGATTCAGGCGTCATTTCAGGCGCTATCTTATTTATCAAACAACAATTTCATTTAACAGCAGGTGGGCAGGAGCTGGTGATCAGTGTTGTCCTGTTTGGTGCGATTGTCGGCGCAGTGTTTAGCGGCCGATTGTCTGATTACTTTGGTCGTCAACGATTATTGTTAGTATCGGCCGTTGTATTTGTTATCGGTACATTAATCAGTGCTTATGCAGGCAGTGTGACCACGCTGGTTTGGGGTCGTTTATTTTTAGGTGCCGCCATTGGTGTGACTTCATCGGTTGCTCCGGTCTATTTATCTGAGCTTTCGCCTTATGAAATTCGTGGTGCGTTAATCGCGCTTTATCAGTTGGCGATCACGTTAGGTATTTTTGTGTCTTATCTTATTGATTACGCATTCTCTAAAAGTGGTGCGTGGCATGACATGTTGGGTATCGGCGTGATTCCTGCAGTCATTCTGTTGTTCGGATTGTTGTTTTTACCTAAGAGCCCGCGTTGGCTGATGGCAAAGGGTCGAGCTAGCGAGGCTGAAAAAGTTTTAGGTAAACTGCGTGAGGCGCATCGTGTAAAAGATGAAATTAACGATATTAAAAGTGCTATTGAAGAAGAAGGCCGCGCAAACTGGAAGCTGCTTTTTTCACGTTGGGCAATGCCCGCACTGGTGGTTGCTGTGGGCATGGCGATTTTGCAACAATTGGTGGGTATTAATACCATTATCTATTATGGCCCCACGATTTTTAATGTAATTGGTTTTAAAGGCGCGGAGGGCGCAACGGCAGCGGCGATTATTATTGGCGTTGTTAATGTTGGCGCAACCTTTTTAGGTATGTATTTAATTGATAAGCTCGGGCGTCGGCCTTTAGTGCTGATGGGTTTAGTGTTAATGATTGCGGGCCATTTAATTTTAGCTTGGGCGTTTCATTATCATCATGGCATGCCAGCGGCGTTACGCGTGTTTGCACTGCTTGGCATGATCAGCTTTATTGTCGGTTTTGCAGCGAGCTTGGGTATTATTTCTTGGGTGTTAAATGCAGAGGTCTTTCCGCTGAAGATTCGTGGGCTAGGCTCGAGTATGGCGGCAACGTCTAATTGGGTGTTCAATGCTCTCGTTTCATCAACGTTTCTAACGCTTGTGCATTTTTTTGGAGAAAGTGGCACGTTCTTTATGTATGCCATTATTTGCTGTATCGGCATGGTGCTAGTCGCCATCTTTATGCCGGAAACAAAAGGTATCACCCTCGAGCGTTTAGAGCATAATCTACATAAAGGCGTGAGTATCCGTCATTTAGGTGATGGCCCGGGTGCCGCGCACCTCACACAAGCCGAAGTTGATGAAGTCAGAGCGCATGATAGGTAATGATTTGATTTCCCGTATTACGCGTTGCTTCATACGGGCTACGTTTTGGTAAATGCATGTAGCCCGCATGGAACGAAGTGCAATGCGGGTCGTCTAAGCCGCTTCAAAATCATCTTTGTCGCTATCGGCAATGCGATGAAAAATTTCTTCGCGATGAACCGCAACATCTTTAGGGGCGTCAATACCTAATTTAACTTGACCGCGTCCCATATTTAATACAGTGACTTTAACGGGGATATCACCAATGCAGATCGTTTCATTAATTTTACGAGTCAGTATGAGCATTTTATTATTCCTATTATTTGGTGGGGGCTTGAGGCCGAGGTGAATTGAACTCATCCTCCCTGTTATTGTTATAATCGGTATGAACTCTACGCTTTTTTTGATAAAAAATAAAGCCCTGGCGCCCTGAATTGTGTAAATTTTTGTCGTTTAACAATTTAAAAGGATCACTTTTTGATCAAATTAAAAAATAAGGCATTGTCGTATTGTGGGTGAAAGATGAATGGGTGTATAATCACGCCCGATCCACCTATTCTAATTCTAATTCAAAATGTGTGGTTAACAAAATATTACCGATAGTGCTGAGTCGATCATTGGCTCGGGTGTGAGGGGAAGCTAGCGGTGTAGAACCAACGTTCAAACGTCTCAAGGAAGAGTGCTCGCAAAAGCTCGAGCCTGTTGTCATGGAAAGCGACACGATATTAACGATTAGATTAGGAGACAGTCATGGGTCGCAGCAGAGAGAAAAATTTAGGTAAAGGAAAAGCCAAAGGGCAGCCAGCCGCTGCTCAGTCAGAGGGTCTTGTGGTGACCAATCCTGTTGCCGCACAGCTTGGTGACAAAGGTGGTTTGACGGGAAAGACCGGCAACGGTGGCGTCACGCGTCGTCCATTACCTGCGCCGCCGCGCTCAGAACATGCTTCAGATGCTAAGGCCGATGGCGATACCCACAGTGGCAGCAGCGGTGGCTCACCCAGCCACTCAAGCGATGGGCAGATGGAGCCTGATGTCGGTGATGGCAACTATGACAATACAGACATTGTAGCAGCGCATGTTGCCGCTCAGCAAGCAGGTCAATCTCGCCTAGTGACAAACCCCAGTTTCAGACCAGGTTCGCGCGCTCCTGCGGCGGATGCTTCGCGTCGACAATCAACAGGCGGCGGTGGTTATTTGGATATTGTTGGGACCGATGATGATGCTCCAGGATTACTGGCTGTTAGCGTTGTGCCAGAGGCAACAAATGCTGATGCTACCTACCAAGCCGCTGCTCCAGGCGGTCCTGCTTTTCAACCGGCGGGTGCTGAGTTGCCTGCTGGATTTAAGTTAGAGGGCAATGATGAATACGATACTGCCGCTGCAGGCGGTCCAGCTTTTCAACCAGCGGGCGCGGCAGATGATAGCGCTTACGACATGGCCGCTAAAGGCGGTCCGGCGTTTGTTCCTGGTGGTCATGATCGCGCTGATTATGTTTACAACGATGATTTGCCTCGAGATCAAATGTATACCACGGCATCCCGTGCGGCTGTGGCGCCTGCACCTGCACCCAAAGGTGGTATTCAATTAGCATTTCCTGGTGTTGATCAGTGGAAAGATGCATCGGGCAATGTGATGATTACAGGCTTGACTAATCATTTTTGCTTATGGTCGAGTGTAGGTTCAGACCATGAAGTTGGCAGAATCGTGCCTAATGAGCAAGACTGTGCCGTGTTTGATGTCAAACAACTGGCGGGTTTAACGCTGCATCAACGTACGCCCGATGACCCATGGGCTGATGGCGAGCTTGTGTTGAGTGTGCACGGTCAAGAGGGTGAGCTGCTTCAAACCAGCACGATGGTATTTAAAGCAGAGGCGATTAACCAATTATTTGCGCACGCTGAGCGGGTAAAAGCAGGCACGCTGACTGAAAACGTTGATGAAGATGGTTATCTCGCCGCTGGAAAAGCCCCTGGTGATGCTGGTTATGGCAAAGTTATTTCTGCTCTTGCCGAGGCTAAACCAGCGCCTGTCAAAAGCGGTGATGGTACCTTAACGCTTAATGATAGTGGCCAAGTGGTTTATCAATTGCAACTTTGTGCACCGCCAGCCACTCAGATAACCTTAACCCCTGCTCAATTGAGAGCGTTGTTAAAACAGCAAAGAGAAAAAGGTGAGGCGGATGCTGCAGCCAGGGCAGCGGATGAGCGAGGTCGTTACCAAGCCGCGCAAGGTCGAAAACAACCGCTTATTGGCGCTGCGCGTAATGCCTTGGAAGAGTTAAAACCTGCGCTCGACAAAATTTATAAACACATTCGTGCACAACGTTTTTCAGACCGTACGTTTGACAAAGCGACATTTGATCAGGCATTAGCAGCACATGCCCAATCGCTTGTTCAACTATTGTTTCGTGCTAAAGGCTACCCCGGATTAAAAAAATGCGTGAATGATTTGTTGGCCATTTATGCTGGAATTGGTGGGGACTATCAGCACAATATTAAGGCGGATATATTCAACGGGATTGAGCATGAATACACCGGTTTAATGGCTTGTTTAGCTGAGCTGCCGGATTTCTTTGTGTTACTCGTTGATCTTGAGACAGTTGATTTAGGTAAATACACGCCAGGTGTTAAAAAATATTTTGACAGCGTGGTTGAGAGTGTTAAAACCGAAAAAGCATTGCACGAAACTGATCAAAAACTTGTGGCTACTCAGCTCAGTTTGGTTGATAAAAAGTTAGGTGAATTTGAAGCGGGTTTATCAGAAGTGTTGCATGATCCCACAAAAATGCCAAAAGATTTTGAAGGCCAGCTCGATCGCTATGTCAGTGGCAAGGTGAAAAACAAAGCGCTCAGCGCCTTATTTAAAGCACAATTTGCTGCGCTTATTAAACCGCTGGTGGGTGGTGAAGGCCAGCCTGGCATTAAAGACGTGGTTGATCGTCGTCTTGCGGCAGGTCATCCAGAAGTGCGGTTGAGTGTGTTAACAGGCGGGCTATCGCAACAGTTTCCACGCGCTGTTGATTGTTTAGACGGGTTGCCTGAGTTTTTTACCACAGCGATGTTGGCACAGGTTAAAGCAAAAAATGATGCAGCAAGTGCAAGTGACGAATCGTTTGGTTTTGATGCGCCTTCGTATGAAGAAGCGCCTGAGGTGACTGATAAAGCTGTCATGCAAGAACAGCTCAATGCCTATTTGTGGACAGTTGTCACGAGAGTGTTGGTAGAAGAAAAACTGCATGATGCAGCAACCGCTATTAATGCCGATTTAAAAAATGATGATGAAGAGAAACGTGATCCAAAAGCCGTGGCTGGCCAATTGGTTGCGCTCAGATCAGCGGTGGTTAAACTACGTGAGATTGGGTTTACTGATGCGCGTTTGCTTGATTTGCTTGGCGGTAATGGTGAGCAAGATAGCCTGTTGCTGTTGTTGCAAGATAAAGCTTTTAAACCGCAGTTATTCAGCAAAGGCCCGGCGAGTAACGACAAATTGATGGCAGCTTATGATGCTTATCGCAATCTCTATCTTGAACAACTCGCTGAAAGAACCCAAGCACTTCAGAAGCAACACGATAAATTCAGACGCCGTGCAAAAATCGCGGGGGGTATTTTCCTTGTCGTTGCAGGTGGTGCGGCAACAGCAGTAGCGTTAACCTTACAGAGCGGCGGTGATAGCGGCGCGCCATTGCCGCCATTAGCATCGAGCGGTACGTTTGCAGACCATTTTGCACAAGCATGCCTTAACCCAACCAACTTTACACAAGCCGAGTGGAATGAGCTTGCGCCCGTGTTTGGCTTACCCGCGCAAGCCATTGCAGGCCAGCGCGTAAGACCAATGATTGATGACATGGTCAATGCCGCACAGCTCGCGACCGCATTAAGCGCAGCACCTAATGTAGCCTATCGTGTTGTTGCTGCACAAATTGATTATTTAGGCGAGTCGCTTGCGCGTTTAATCGTGCTTGACTCCGCTGGTTTTGATGCGCGGAGCAACTACACCGTGTCTGATGGTGCATCAACTGATCTTGTCGTGCAAAGCGTGCACGTGCCCGAATTAAATAATACAGTGGCAAGCAGCTGTTTTGAGGCGCGCTCACCACTGACGGTGAGACCACTGAGCGATTTTGCATCTGCTTCTGTGAGTGCGAGCCAATTGGTTTCACTGAGTGATGGCCAGGCAAGACCGCTCGGGTTTTCGCATCAGTTAACCGGTACCTTGCCGGCAGGCGCAAGCTTGCGCGCTAAAGTAACCGGCGTAACCAATGGCGTATTATTGCGTGCGGATAATAGTTTTGTCACAGGTGGCAGCGGCGATACTTTTCCTGTGTCGCTTGGTGATATTGCTGGCTTACAATTTTTAGCGACACGCGATTTTCAAGGGACCGTCTCGCCTACATTAGTACTCGAAACGTTTGATCCTGAAACCGGTCAGGTCATTGACCATGCCGATGCGCGCGTGAGCCAAGCGGTGAATATTGATTACGTGGCCACGCTCAATGCACCAACCTTATCGGCTACGGCGTCTACCGTATTAGAAGGGCAGGCATCGAGTTTAGATATTGATGTTTTCTTAGATTCTGGTGTTACCGGTGTAAGCGTGCAAACACTCGTGCGCAACATTCCGCAAGGCACGCGTTTAACATTAGGCAGCAATACGTATTTAGCGACAGACGCGAACCCCCGCAACAACACCGTTGATGTATCCAACTGGGGCAGTGGTAATATTGCCGTGCGTCGACAAAACGCAAACGATAATGGTTTGTATACGATGACTGTTGAAGCGATTACCACACGTGCTGCAACGAATGAAACTACGCGCGCCACACAATCGGTGACTGCGCGCTTTGATGCGGTGTCTGATGTGATGAATATTCACAGTAATTCCAGTGTGACATTACTTGAAGGTGTGGATTTGATGATGCCTATTCGTTTATCGCCAACGGGTAGTGCCACTGATCAGCTCACTGGCCTTAACCTCAATCAATTACCCGCCGGTACGGTTGTGACCGATGCACCGTTTGGCACAGCAGGGGTGACACAATCGTTTACCGTGACGGGAACTGGCGTTGCTAATATTTTATCGTTGGCCAGTGATTGGACGCAGCAACAACACGTTTATTTGCATTTTCCACCGTTTTATCACGGTGGTGCAAATAATCAGTTGGCCATTGGCTTGCAGTCTACCACGCAAGATGGCAATAACGCAGCGCCTGCAGTGAGTAACGCCACACTCACGGCTAACTTTACGCCGGTGTCTAACGCCGTCACCATTAACAGCGCATCCGATGTCACGCGCATACAAGGTAACGAAACTGTGCCTTGCGGTTGGAGCGTTGATCCCGCATCGATCGATCCGGATGAAACACAAACTTTTGAAGTGCACGGCATTGTTAACGGCAGCACGCTCGTTGAATTGCCAGCGAATACCACCATTCCGACGAATGCGTCAGGTATCGCAAGTGTCGCGCTCGCGCAAATTCCGCGTTTAGGTATTCAACCAGCCAATGGTTTTATCGGCACGCTCACACCAACATTGGTGGTGAGCAGTCAATTTGCTAATTTGCCGCCCGCGGTGTCGCGTGATGCATTTAATCTTACGTTGCAAAGTGCAATGCCAACCATTACTCTTGATGGTCAGCACTTGCAGACAGATGAGGACAGGCCTCTTTCATTTCATATTCGAGTTACTCATGCTGAGAATATTGTGTTTTCTAACGTTACCATAGGAACGGTCATGAGGGACGCCAGTAGCTCAGAAAGAAACTTTACCTCTACGCTGGGTTCCGATTCTGTAAATGTTACATTGTGGGACTTAAATCAATTAGTCGTTACGCCGCCTTTTAATAGTGGTGACGATGTGAGTTTTTTAGTTACTGCAACGAGGATGCATCGCAATGAGGTGTTGAGTACACAACAAACTGTTCGGATTGATGTCATCCCACGAGCTGATGTGCCAATATTAACAGTTGCGAATTCAAGCATAGTTGTTGATGAAGGGACCGTCTCTATTGCTTTGGGATTAAATGTTTCTTTGACTGATGCAGATGGTGAGTTATTACTTCCTCTTACTATAGAGGGTGTTTTTCATGGCCAGCTAAGTGCTGGTACTGACCATAGTGGAGGGCGCTGGACTGTCCCTATCGCTGAAGTTGGTGCTTTATCGTTTCTCCCTGATCAATATTACGGATCTTTGACTGAATCAATTCGTTTGGTAGTTACTGCCACATCCCGTGAGTCTTTAAATGCTGATACAGCAACTCGTGTTCGGCAGATTGTTTTATCGATTATTCCGGTTGCAAATTTGCCAGCATTTAGGCTTGGTGCTGTATCAGGGGTTGAAGACAGTGAAATTAGGATTGGTGATCAAATTTTTATTACGCCAGTAGATACTGACGGTTCTGAGCACTATGAGCTTGACATTGGGCCCCTGGGGGGCGGCTCTCTTTCTGCTGGTGCCGCCAATAATGAGACAGGTATTTGGCGTTTGACACAGTCCGAATTCGATGGGAACTTAACCTACAGGCCTCCCTCAGATTTTGCTGGTCGAGTTTCTATTCCTGTTAGTTTATATACTTATGATGGTCGTGATTCAGCTTCAATTAGTGGTGTTCTTCAGGTTAATGTTAATCCAGTGGCGGATGTTCCGGTCTTTAGTTTGCCACAATCTATCACATTCTCGAGCAGCTCGCCTGTGGTTAATTTGTGGCAGGAGTTTAATATTTCATTAACTGATCGGGACGGATCTGAAACTTTGCAAGTTATTGTTGCAAACCTTGCTTATGGCACTCTAGATCCGCAGGGGGCTTTTCTCGGTGGGTCTAGATATTCTTTTACTGAAGCTCAATTTAGAGTTTTGCGTTATTTCCCAGACGTTTCATGGTATCAATCTTTCCCTCAGGGGCATGTTCTAAACATAAGAGCAATAGTAACTGATGGGATTAGTACACGAGAAATGCCTGGACCAGGAAGTGCACGGGGTGTTCTTGTGAGGCTGGGGTCAAGGAGGCACCGTGATCGTCGTGATGAACTTAGTTCTGCACTAGCATCTGAAGAAGGAGTAACCACTGCCGATGTACTTGGCGGTCTCAGCAACCTCTGGGCTAGCCTCTGGCAGCAACAGCCCGCTGCCAATGAGGCAGTGGTTGAACGACCTCAGGCGCAGTCAATGACGAATTGATGTGCTTGAGCTATTAAATCCGCGCGCTTTTACAGACGGGGTTGGGTGTGTTGTTATAGCCGCTGTTATTTTTTACGTTCTATTGTCATTCCGCACTTGATGCGGAGTCCAGGAATATATAATTAAAAACTGGATCCCCGATCGAGTCGAGGATGACATCGGTTCTGTTGTTGTCATTCCGCACTTGATGCGGAATCCAGGAATATTGATTTAAAAACTGGATCCCCGATCGAGTCGGGGATGACAACGATTCTGCTGCTGTCATTCCCGCGCAGGGTGAAGCGGAGATAGAAAAAGCGCGAGCTTTTTCCCGCTGAACGCCCGAGACAGGAGTCGAGG
>PANR01000024.1 GCA_002707695.1 Legionellaceae bacterium | reverse complement strand
TTTATTAAGAGATACGCGGGCATTCCTCACAAACACGCTCAAACCCATCCGTGGGACGCTCCAAGTTGGCCATCCCTGGCCAACAAGGGTTTGTCCGGAATCACCCGCCCATCTCTTTTGAAATGAGCATAAGCCATAAAAGGAGAGTTCGGGTTGATTATTCAGACCTTGCAAAACACGGATGTTTTGCCAGAGCATACAGGGATGTACTTGTTGCGTGTCTGAATAATCAACCTGGACTCTCCTTGCCCAGCATCACTCGATGATCACTGAACGAACAAAATGGCCGTGAATTGAGGAGTGTGTTTGGGAGGAAATACCCGCACACATTCCTAGAGAACTTAAATTAATGAAACACAAAATCACAATTAAAGACATCGATGATATTCTCCCGCAAACGCAATGCGGCTTATGCACCTATGACGGATGCAAACCTTATGCCGAAGCTATTGTCAATGATGGTGAAGCCATTAATCTATGCCCGCCCGGGGGTGTAAAAGGATTAAAAAAATTAGCAGCAATAACCGAACAAGACGCAACACCCTACATAGACGAAATGCAGCAAAAAGAAAAACCCAAATTGCTTGCGGCCATTCGTGAAGAAGAGTGTATTGGCTGCACTAAATGCATCAGCGCCTGCCCTGTTGACGCCATACTTGGCGCATCAAAACAAATGCACACTGTGATTAATGACGAATGCACGGGTTGCGAATTGTGTGTTGAACCCTGCCCTGTCGATTGTATCGACATGGTTGAAGCAAAAGACCCCGCATTGCACTCAGCACACTATCGAATGCGTTTTAATAATCGAGAGAAACGGCTTTCTATTGAAAAAGCCAATCTGGCACGTAAACATCAACACGCTAAACTTGCTCACAAACAAACAAGCAATCAACGCGACACCCTTGAAGCGCGCAAACTTGCTATTCAAGAAGCCGTTGAACGTGTGAAAAAACGTTAATCACGCAATCAAATCAAGGATAGCTTGCGCGGCCTTTTTGCCGGCTTTTTGGCGAAGAATGGCATGCCATTCTTGGAAGTTTGCGACTAAATCATCATGATTCGTCTGAAGCTGTTTGAGCACCTCGGTGGTTAATGTCTCTGGTGTTGCATTATCTTGAATGAATTCCGGCACGACTTGTTTTTTATTAAGAATATTGGGAAGCGCAATGAAGTTTGTTTTTACTAATTTTTTTGCAAGCCAATGCGTAAGTGTCGACATTTTATAAGCAACGACCATCGGGCGCTTGAGCAACATCGCTTCTAAACTAGCGGTGCCTGATGCCATGAGCACTGCATCTGACGCAATCATCGCATCGCGCGATTCTCCATCAAGTAAATATAAATTTTTTAATTTAATCCCACTTTTTCGTAGAAGTTGAATAAACTGTTTGCGGCGCGCGTGATTAACCATGGGGACCAAAAAAAATAAGTTAGGCATACTTTGTTGACAGCGTTTTGCCACCTCCAAAAAAGTGGGCGCAATATATTTTATTTCTGTTTCACGACTACCTGGCAACACCGCCAACACCTTTGCATCAACGGGCAACCCAAAATGCTGTCTGGCTTTTTCTTGGTAACACCACACTGAAATTTCATCCGCAAGCGAATGTCCGACATAAACGGCCGGTATCTTTTCTTTTTCATACAGGACGAGCTCAAAAGGCAAAATGCACAGCACTAAATCCACCGCCTTTTTTATTTTATGAATACGTTTAGGTCGCCACGCCCAAATTGACGGACTCACATAGTGCACCGTCTTAATACCTGCTTTTTTTAAAGCAATCTCAACACCCAAATTGAAATCGGGTGAATCAATGCCAATGAAGACATCTGGCTTGAAAGCTTTTATTTTTTTAATAAATTGTCGACGAATAAGGAATAAACTTGGAAGACGTTTGAGCGGTTCAATCAACCCCATTACACTCAACTTTTCCATGGGAAACAACGACTCACAACCCGCTTTTTGCATGTTAGGGCCAGCAATGCCCTTAGCGATAAGATCTGGATAACGCTCGCGCAGCGCTTTTAATAGACTCGCCCCTAATGCATCACCTGATGGCTCACCTGCGAGCAATGCGACCTTTAAGGGCATAAATCACCTCACAACGCCTCGCTCAGAATTTTTTAGCACATTGATCATCAAATCAACCTCTGGGCATATCGCGCGGATTTTAACGAGTTCGTCAACAGCTTCTGTGACTTTTAAATCTTGACGATACACAATGCGGTAAGCGTTTTTTAAACAGGCAATTGTTTTTTCAGCGAACTGATGACGCTGCAATCCAACCACGTTCAACCCAAATGGTTTGGCATAATAACCAGACACTTTTGTATAAGGAAGAATATCTTTGGGAATCATTGAGCCTGCCGCTGCAAAGCTATAAGCACCAATATGACAAAACTGGTGAACACCAGAAAACCCGCCTAAAACTGCGTGATCGCCAATGGTGACATGCCCAGCAACCGAGACGTGTGTCGCCAAAACAAGATGGTTATGTAAAATACAATCATGAGCGATGTGTGTATAAGCCATCAATAAATTATCGTCACCAATTTTTGTGACAGCGCCACCTAGTTCTGTCCCGCGGTTAATGGTCACACATTCACGAATTCGATTTCGATCACCAATCTCTAAGCGCGTTTCACCGCCTTGATATTTTAAATCCTGAGGGTCTTCCCCAATCGACGCAAACTGAAAAATTTTATTGTCTTTTCCTATAGTGGTGGGGCCTTTAATCACAACGTGAGAGCCAACACATGTGCCTGCATCAATTTTAACGTCGGGTCCAATCACGCTATAAGGTCCAACTGTCACATCACTGGCTAACTCGGCCTTGGCATCAATGATGGCTGTTTTGTGAATCAATTTACTCATTTCCCTTGACCCTCGTTTGGCTTCGCACTTAACAATTCAGCCGTACATACCACCTCATCGGCAACCGAGGCGACTCCCTTCATTTTCCAAACACCTTGACGAGCTTTAACAAATTGAACATCAAGCACAAGCTGATCACCAGGCTCAACCGGGCGTTTAAATCGTGCATTATCGATGCCTGCAAAATAATATAATCCGCCTGCATTTGGATCTTCACCAGTCGTTAAGAACGCAAAAACCGTACAAGCTTGCGCTAATGCTTCAAGAATCAATACACCTGGCATAATCGGTTTTGCTGGAAAATGTCCTTGAAAAAATGCCTCGTTAATAGTGACATTCTTTATTGCCGTTAACGATTCATTGGGCGTAAATTTAGCCACACGGTCAATCAGCAAAAATGGTGGTCGATGCGGAAGGTGTTTAAACACTTCATCAATACCCATCAATTTATCTTTCATTACTGGAGCCCTCTTCGCTTCAAACGCACCATGCGGCGCAGTCGTTTTAACCGTCTTTCCGTTTATTCTATTTTCTTGATACAAACCGCCCACCCGACGCAATACCTTGTCAAGCTGACGAAAACGCGCAACGTTTTTCTTCCATTCATGGTTTGGCAAAATACCTGTGCCTGATGAATAAATGCCTGGTACTTTAACAGAATTAGTCACCATCGCCATGCCGGTAATAACGGTGTAATCTGCTATCTCCAAATGACCGTTGATACCGACACCACCGGCAATCTTACAATGCTTACCAATCCGTGTACTGCCTGCAACACCTGTGCATGCAGCAATAGCAGTGTGTGCACCGATCCGGACATTGTGTCCAATTTGAATTTGATTATCTAACTTAACACCTTTTTCAATGACCGTATCACCTAAGGCCCCTCGGTCAATTGTCGTGTTAGCACCGATTTCAACATCATCTTCAATAATCACGCGGCCGAGCTGAGGAATTTTATGCCAGACACCATTTTTTTCTGCCAGACCAAACCCATCCGAACCGATCACTGTGCCTGCATGCAAAATGACACGATCACCAATGACAATCTCGTGACAAATGGTAACGTTCGCATCGATTTTACAGTGCTTGCCAACTGTCGTGCCGGCAGCAATCGACACACCAGGTCCAATCACCGTCCCTTCACCAATACTGACGTCATCAGCAATAACTGATTTGGGACCAATGCTCGCCGAAGGGTGAATCTCACAACGCTCTCCTACAACTGCCGTTGTATGCGCACCTTGAGAGGCAGAGGGTTTACGCACGAACAACTCTGTAATTTTGGCATAAGCAAAATAAGGATCATCGACAATGAGTGCGTTTGTCGAGCAGTCCGGCAAATACTTGGGCGCCAAGATGACCACACCCGCCTTCGTATCAGCCAGATACTTGCGATAAACTGGGTTGCCCAAAAAACTAAGATCGCAAGCTTCGGCAACTTGTAATGTTTTGATGCCGGTTATCACATGGTTGGGATCACCACGTAATTCGGCATCTATCATTTTAGCCAGCTCTTGAAGTGTTATGCGTACATCAGTCATCCTAACCACACCCAATTAATCAGCAACCACTACCACAATTAAGACGCTGCGCCTGGCAACGCACCAGAGGCATCAAAAGATTTTAATACCTGAGGAGTAATATCTAAATTGCTGGCCGCATAAGCCACAGCATCTTTAGGTAACACTAGCGTATAGCCATTTTGTTGAGCAATCTTAGCAATAACGGTTTGCAAACGTGACAACACTGCTTGCATGGTTTGCTGTTGCGCTTTAGTCAACTGTTGTTGAAACTGTTGCTGCTGAGCAATTAACGTTTGCTGCTCTTGAGCAATGTTGTTCTGAGCGGTTTTACGCGCGCTTGCAGACATGGTTTCAGAATTTTTCTTCAAATTATTGATGTCTGCTACCATTTTTTTCTGTGCCGTTTCAATATTGTTGTATTGAGGCTTGTACTTAGCTTGCAAACTGCTTTTTGCCTTACTCACAACAGAGGAAGATTGCAACACTTTCGCTACATTGACAGTCGCAACTTTCAAATCTGCAGCATACACGCTACTTAACAATCCCAATGTGGCAACAGATGCTAATAATAATTTCGCTGTTTTTTTCATAACTTGCTCTCCTAAATGATTAATCAAATTAAACAAACTAAACCCCGGCCGTAATATTAAATCCGAACACCTGCGTTTTACTGTGGTTACCTGGATTTAACGCCTTAGCTAGAGAAAACTGTAGTGTAAAGCCCATTGGACTCAACCAATCGAGCTCAACCCCTGTTGAGTAACGAATTTTGTTAAACGCAACGCCCTTAACACCAAGACCATGCTGTGATTTATTTGAATCAAATACGTTACCGCCATCAACAAATAGACTTGTGCGAACGTTATGGCTAATTGGGTTAGGGAAGATGAGACCAACTGAACCTGTCATCAAAATGTTACCGCCGATAGGATCACCATTTTCATCTTTCGGGCCAAGCGTATTCGTTTCGTAGCCTCTCACCGAGCCCATACCACCTGCAAAATAATTTTTGAAAAATGGATAGTGACCACCATATGCGCCATAGCCATTGGCATAACCTAAGTTCGCACTACCATTAAATACCCATGCTTGCTTATAAAGCGGCAAATAGCCCTCAAAGCTATAACTACTTTGATAGTAGCGTAAAGACTTACCGCCGACAGGGGCTGTGGCCGTCAAACCAAGCGATTGCTGCGTGCCTGATGTTGGCATAATAGCACGATCGTAATTACTGTATGTCAATCCCGTGTTTAGAGATAAGTCATAATAGTGTTTACCATATTTATTGGTAAAATCACCCATAAATTGCGGCGGTGAGTTGCCTTCAATCAAAATACTGTTGTTATAACCAGCGCCAAGCTGATAAGCCAAGTTATGAGAAATGGGCAAGCTGTAATTAATCGCGGCGCCCAAATTATTGGTTGCATAGTCAGCAAGGTTCACTTGGTCAGCTTTATAATGCGAATAATTGAAACTGATTTCACGACCCACACCCCAGATTGTGTAATACGGATTGAAATAATCAACATTATAAGAGGTGGTCGAAGCAGAACGTGAAAACTGTAAATTTAAACTATTGCCTGTGCCCAAAAAGCTTTTTTGATTAAATGCCGCTTGGAAAAGCAAGCCATCAGTATCTGAGTAACCAATCCCAGCATTTAATGAAGCGCTTGAGTGCTCAGTAACATTGTAATGCACATCTTCTTCATTCACGCGATTCGGTACCGGCGACACTGTCATTTTCGCATCGGAAATATAAGGCAGTTGTAACAGATCCTGCTTAGACGCTTTTAATTGTGTTGTTGACACTAATGCGCCTTCAAATTGCTCGACTGCTCGACGAAGCACGGTGTCATTGGTTTGATAATTGCCGGAGAAACTAATATGACGAACATAAATACGATCACCTGGCTGCACATGAAAATTCAAACCAACTTGATGATTGTTTTGATCAATCGCTGGTATTACCTGAACATTAGCGCGCGCATAACCTTTTTCACCAAGCTTGTCAGTCACAGATTTTTCAACATTAATCACTTGTTGGCGTGAAAATATATCACCTGTTTTAAATGGGACAAAACTCTTCAAAACATCCTGCGACAAAACCGTATTACCAGTAAATTGATAACCCTTAATGCGGTACTGAGGGCCTTCTGTAATATCAGCAGTCACATAAATTTCATCACGCGCGGGCGTAATCGATACTTGCGAATTGTTTAACTGAAATTGCAAATAACCGTGATCTAAATAAAAAGAACGCAATCTATCCAAGTCTGACTGCAGTTTTTCACTGGAGTATAAATCGTTATGCGTGAAGAATGATAATAGATTTGGTGGGGATAACTTAAACTGCTTGAGCAGCTCTTTTTCGTCAAACGCCGTATTACCAATAACCGTCACCTTGGCAATTTTAGCCTCTTTCCCCTCAGAAATATCGATGTTTAAGCCGATTCGACCTGTTGAAAGCTCATTAACTTTAGTTGTTACATTAACGCTATATTTACTTTGCGAAAAATATTGATCGAATAATACGTTTTTGATTTCATCAACGGTCGATGGGTTGTACTCAAGCCCTGTCGCAATACCCTGGCCCTTCAATGCCTTAAGCAACGCGGCTGTTTTAATCGCTTTATTGCCGTGGATAGTAAGATCACCAATGACTGGCCGCTCCACCACATCGATATTGAGTGTGTTGCCTTGACGGGTCAAATTGATGTTTGAGAAAAAGCCTGATTTGTATAAATCCTGAATAATGGCGGTGCTCGTTTGGGCATTGATCCTATCGCCCAACTTGATAGGCAAATAACTGTACAATGTTTTAAGGGGAATGCGATGAAGTCCATTGACTTGGATATGCTGAATCACAAACCCATCGTCAGCAGCCATTGCGCTGCCCAAGGTCATGGTCAATAAACTTACTAATGCAACTTTTTTAATCATACTGTACGTAACCCTCAAAAACGTCCACGCAGAATAACGGAACTTTGGTATAAGGTAAATAATAGCTAGGTAATTAGCCTCTATAATGAGTCACATGCTAGTTACAAACCCAGATGTTTGGTCAATAAGCGAGCGGCCAAAAATAAAGGCGCAGCAGCCAATAAACTGTCAACTCGATCCAACAAACCACCATGTCCTGGCAATAAATTGCCACTATCCTTAACCCCTGCCTGTCGCTTTAATACGCTCTCTAGCAAATCACCCACTATGCTGAATGACACAACCACCACTGCCAAGACGAGCATTGTTATCCACTGTTCAAAATCCAAATGCATCACCAAGCCCAAAATAACGACAACGACAAGTGCGCTCAGCAACCCACCAACTGCACCCTCCCATGTTTTTTTAGGGCTAACGTTTGGCATTAATGGTGTGCGCCCCCAAAACCGACCAGCAAAGTATGCCCCTGAGTCTGCCATGCTCACCAGGAGAATCAACAAAACCAGCGCTATGGGGCCATCTGTGGCGGTGTGAATAACATTAACAGATAACCAACAGGGCACCAACGCCAGCAAGCCAACAACCGCTCTGGCAATCCAGTGATGGCACCACACAACGGTTGCTCTTGGATACAACACCACCATACACAACGCCAAACACCAAAAAATGGTTGCCACAACCAGCACTGGCCAAATAGGCAAATGAAAGCTAGCCAATAGGCTAAAACCCAGAAGCACAACGTAGGCAAGCTTCGCCCACAAAGACTTTAAACCCAGCAATCCGCTCCATTCCCAAGCGAGCCAAAGCACGATGATTGTTGATAGCAGGATAAAAAACGGTGTGGGTAAGTAAAGCACTAACAAAAAACCCAACCCTGCTATCGCCAATCCTGTGAGAATTCTTTCTTTCATTACGATTCCTGTATTGCCACTTTACCAAACCGCCGTTTGCGATCTTGGTATGCAGCCAACGCTTTCATGAATTCAGCTTTCCCAAAATCAGGCCACAAGACTTCTGTAAAATATAATTCAGCATAAGCCAGCTGCCACAAGAAAAAATTACTAATGCGCAATTCGCCGCTCGTTCGAATAAACAAATCAACGGGTGGCAAATCTGCTAAGGATAAGTGACGTGCATAAACCTCAGCATTAATATCGTCAACGGATAACTGACCCTCTTGTACAGCAGCCGCTACCTCTCTGGCGGCTTCGACAATATCCCATTGACCACCATAGTTTATCGCCAACACCAACACAGGGCCAGTATTGTTCGCCGTCAAGCGCTGCGCCTTTTCAATGGCCTCAACTACACTCGCCGATAATCTTGAGCGATCGCCAATCACACGCAGTTGAATATTTTTTTCGTGAAGTTTTTTGATTTCCTTTTGCAAGCCTTTCAGCAGCAGCTTCATCAAAAAGCCAACTTCTTTCTCCGGTCGCTGCCAATTCTCTGTGCTAAAGGCAAAGAGGCTCAACACCTGAATACCTTGTTCACCGGCAACCTCGACGATTTGTCGAACCACTTCAACCCCTGCCTGATGACCAGATACTCGTGGCAATCCACGGCCTTCAGCCCAACGACCATTACCGTCCATAACGATAGCCACGTGTTTGGGGATGTTGTTTTCTAAGTTCACGCCAACCTACCTAAGTTTTAGGATGTAGCCCGCATGAAGCGAAGCGTAATGCGGGAAAGCTGCATGCGGGCTACAACTGGACCCCTGCCTACGCAGGGGTGACAGCATGGTTTAAATCTCCAAAAGCTCTTTCTCTTTATGCGACAACAACTGGTCAACCTCGGCGACGTATTTATCTGTCACTTTCTGAATATCAGCTTGCGCACGATGCTCTTCATCCTCACCTAATTCTTTTGCCTTAAGCAAACTTTTCAATTCATCATTTGCATCACGACGCACATTACGAATGGCCACTTTTGCTTTTTCGCCCTCAGATTTAACGACTTTAATTAAATCACGTCGACGTTCTTCAGTCAGTGGCGGCAAAGGAATACGTAACACATCACCACTTGATGCAGGATTTAACCCTAAATCAGATTGCACGATGGCTTTTTCAACTGTAGGCAACAACCCTTTCTCCCAAGGCGCCACTTGCAACGTTCTTGCATCTAACACAGTCACATTCGCCACTTGATTAAGCGGTGTATCATTACCATAGTAAGACACCATGATATGTTCAAGTAGATTGGGGTGCGCGCGACCTGTTCTGACCTTTCCTAATTCATGATGCAACACCTCTATACTTTTTTTCATGCGCGATTCAGCATCTGCTTTCACTTTTTGCATATTAACCTCCCGATAAACTGACTTCTGCGTCAGCGTCGACATAAGTACCAATATCTTCACCAAGCACAATAGCTTTTAATGCGCCCTCTTGACGCATGTTATAAATCCGCATAGGCACCTTTGCATCACGGCATAATTCAATAGCACCGCGGTCCATCACAGCCAATTGCTTATTAAGCGCCTCAGTATAATTCAAGGTACGATACCGCTTTGCATCGGGCGCTTTCTTGGGATCAGCTGTGTAAATGCCATCCACTGTCGTTGCTTTAATCAGCAAATCTGCTTTGATATCAATTGCACACAGGCTTGCAGCAGTATCCGTTGTACAAAAAGGATTACCCGTACCGCCCGCAAAAATCACCACATTATTTTCAGACAATGCCTGAATTGCCTGCTCAGCATTATACTCAGCAACCAAATCTGGCATTTTTATTTTGGTCATCAATTTGTTTGAAATATGGTGGGATTCAAAGAGTGTTGATAACGCCATCCCATTAATCACCGTACCAATCATGCCCATGTAATCCGCGGTTTTCTGATCAAAACCATTGCAAGCTAAATCTGCACCACGAATAAGATTGCCAGCACCGATGACGATACCAACTTGGACACCTAACGACAACACTTCAGATATTTTATTCACGATGCAATCAAGCGCGGCCGGATCAACACCCAACCGCGCTTTTGTAAAGGCTTCACCACTCAATTTGTATAAAATTCGTGGATATTTAACTGACATTATTTTCCTTCTGCAGCGGCTTTCACTTCTGCAGCAAAATCCGTTTCTTCCTTCTCAATACCTTCACCAACTTCGAAACGAACAAAGCTTTTTACTTCTGCATTATTCGCTTTAAGCAAGTCGCCAATTGTTTGATTAGGGTCACGCACAAATGCTTGACCGGTTAAGCTCACTTCAGCCAAGAATTTTTTCATACGCCCACCAATCATTTTTTCAATAATCTCTGCAGGCTTACCGCTTTCTGCTGCTTGCGCAGAAAAAATTTCTTTTTCCTTATCGATAACAGCTTGAGGTACCTGGTCAGGGCTCACTGCTTCAGGACGCATCGCTGCAATGTGCATAGCCACATCTTTAGCAACCTCAGCATTACCCCCTTGCATGTCTAACAACACACCGATGCGAACACCGTGTGTATAAGCACCAATGACACCTTCAGTTTGCAAGAAATTCAGGCGACGCAATTGAATGTTTTCACCAATTTTCGCCACAATTTCTTCGCGCGCCGTTTCAACAGTTTTGCCCGCTGAAAATTCAGCGCCGGACAATGCTGCAATATCATTTGCTTGAGTTGATAATGCTGCTTGCGCCACAGCATCAGCAAATTGGCTAAAGGTTTCATCGCGAGCAACGAAGTCAGTTTCTGTGTTAATCTCAAGCATCACCGCTTGCTTGCGATCATCACTGGTTTTAATGATCACAACGCCTTCGGCAGCAACACGCCCTGCTTTTTTAGCCGCTTTTGCTTGACCTGATTTGCGCATTTCTTCAATGGCTTTTTCAATGTCACCTTCTGCGGCAGATAGTGCTTTTTTACACTCCATCATGCCTGCACCCGTTCTTTCACGGAGCTCTTTTACTAAACTTGCTGTAATTGCCATGTCTCTTCCTCTTTTATTCGTTTGTTTCTTTAGCTTCTGTTGCCACTGTGTTTGAACCCTTTGCGTGCAACACTGCATCAGCAACTGCTGAAGCGTATAAGCGTATTGCTGCAATAGAATCATCGTTGCCTGGGATCATGTAATCAACACCTTCAGGCGCATGATTAGTATCCACAACAGCCACCACAGGAATTTTCAATTTGTGTGCTTCAGCGATAGCGATATGTTCAAAACCAATATCGATAACAAACAACACGTCAGGGATACCATTCATATTTTTGATACCGCCTAGTGTGTGTTGCAACTTGTCTCGCTCGCGAGATAGTGTGAGAATTTCTTTTTTGGTTGATGCAGTCCCGTAGTTGTTTTTTTCAAACATACTATCGAGCTCTTTCAACCGCTTGATGGATTGGCGAATGGTTTTGTAGTTCGTCAACATACCGCCCAACCAACGATGGTCAACATAAGGCATGCCGCAACGCTCTGCTTCTTCACGAATCACATTTTGCGCCGCATATTTTGTGCCAACGAACAACACTTTGCCGCCTTTGCTCGCCACACCACCAATAAAATTAACCGCGTCATTAAACAACGGTAATGTTTTTTCAAGGTTAATAATGTGGACTTTGTTACGAGCACCATAAATAAACGGTGCCATTTTAGGGTGCCAGTAGCGAGTTTTGTGCCCAAAATGCACGCCCGCTCTAAGCATATCACGCATAGATATAGACATTATATTTTCTCCGGGTTACAAAGCTATCGAAAACTCTACTATCTTGGCTGAAAAACGCCGATTTTCTGCGTTCCGCTGCTCATTTACTTTTCAATGTAAACTGCGCTGCGTTACTCAAAAATCAACGTTTTTCCGCTCACGCTAGCGAGTTTTCGATTAGCTTTTTTTCTTACGACCGTCCCACCATTCAACTCTTTCGAGCACCCGAACGGCAGTATCGACAATCGCGCGGTTTCTAAAAGCAGTGCGCTTTATAGCACAATGTGAACAAAAGTGCTATAGTGCCGCTCATGTCTGAAAATACTGCAATAAGAACCCCTGACGAAATCGAGAAAATGCGAATTGCCGGCCGTTTGGCGGCGGAAGTCCTTGAAATATTAGCCCCTCACGTGAAAGCTGGCGTAACGACTGAGGCACTTGATGAGATCGCTCGTGATCATATTGTGAACAAACAGCAGGCCATCCCCGGCTCATTTAATTACCATGGCTTTCCTAAAAACATGTGCACCTCAGTGAACCATGTCGTCTGCCATGGCATCCCCGGCCCCAAAAAACTCAAAGATGGCGATATTGTGAATATCGATGTCGTGGTCCGAAAAGACGGTTACCATGGCGATACGAGCGAGATGTTCATAATTGGCAAGCCTTCAGTGCAGGCCCAGCGGCTAGTCGACGTGACACGAGAGTGCTTGTGGATCGGCATTGAGATGGTCAAACCCGGCGTATTTTTAGGTGATATTGGCCATGCCATCCAGCAGCATGCTGAAAGCCATCGCTTTTCGGTGGTGCGCGAATATTGCGGTCACGGGATCAGTAAAACCATGCACGAGCCGCCCAATGTACTGCATTATGGTAAGCCTGGCACAGGCATGGTGCTCCAAGAGGGCATGACCTTCACCATTGAACCGATGATCAACGCGGGTAAGCGCTTCATCAAAACCCTGCCGGATAAATGGACGGTTGTCACCAAAGATCACAGCCTCTCGGCGCAATGGGAGCATACGCTGCTTGTGACCAAAGACGGCGTGGAAATCCTCACCCTGCGCAGGGGTGAAACCTCCCCGCTATCCTCACAGCCGGCGTGAAGCAAAAAGCGCGCGGGAAAAGTTAGAACTCTGTTGCTGATGATTCTTCGTCCATTAGGCTTTCATCATTGAAAAAAGTACCTCTGTTTCGAAAACTTGCGAGAGAAGTGTGAACTATATTGTAATCAGCCACGTTGGTTGCAGCAGAAAAAACCCTTGGATGCTTCAGACGAACACTAGTGGCTGCCGACTGCGCAGAATCCTTTACACTGAGCAAATAGGTCAGAATGTCTCTTTGAGAATGTCCCGGAAACGCACGTTTAACCTGATGTTTCAAGCGGTCCATTGAATCATTTTGCGGAACGTTCAAACCTTTCATCCAACCAAGCTTGTTTACTCTATATGCAAGCCTTGTCAAGGTTTCTTTTTGAGAACGTGTGAACCCTGCTGTGAGCAATGCATTAGGCGCTCTGGGCTCTACTGTTGGGTGACCGCTTATATAATCCCTACGTGCTGAAAGGCTGTCAGACTGGTTGGAATTAACTATTGGCACCCGTGAAGCAACAGATAACCCAGCACGATTAAAAGACGGCGTTTGCGCCATCACGTTTGCAGACAAACACGCACCGGCAAGCAAACTGCTAATAAGACTAATTTTAACAATAGATTTCATCTGATAACTCCTTTTAAAAATTCCATAGTTTCATTGTAAGCCATAAAATACCGAATCGCCAACCATGGTGCATAATCGGCAAAATATCCTCTTGCAAAAAATCAACGTTAATGATACAATAACATCACTTATCTTGTTTAAATTGATATATTTAACATTATGATATCACTTATTGGCACAGAAGATGTGCTCAAAAAAGCCGGCGGCGCTTTCCGCACGCGGCGCCTAGCGCTTGGACTCACCCAAGCCGGCCTCGCTGAGCGATCTGGCGTAAAACTACCCACGCTGAGAAAATTCGAGCGCACAGGAAAGATCTCCCTCGAATCCTTTCTACATCTCGCATTAGTCTTAGACTATCTCGAACCTATCTCGACAGCGCTCGACCCTATCAAACCAACCTATCAAACGTTTGACGAGGTACTACAATCAGCGCCCAAAAAACGCCAGCGAGGTCGGCGAACATGAGCAACAAATCTGTCAAACAAGTTGACGTCTATTTAAAAACCACAGACCACCCGGTCAAAGTAGGCCGCTTGGCTTATCGCGATCAAACGGCCTATTTCGAATATGACGAAAGCTTCATTCAAAAAGGCATCGAGCTTTCACCCTTTACTCTGCCGCTGAAAGCTGGCTTGCAACAAGGCGACCCCGCTTTATTCGACGGATTGCCAGGCCTGTTCAACGACAGCTTGCCTGACGGCTGGGGTCGCTTACTCCTCGATCGCGCTGTGCGTGAAGAAGGCATATTGCCCGATGAATTAACACCGCTTGATCGACTGACTTATGTTGGCGAACACGGCATGGGCGCATTGATCTATTACCCTGCCCACGAACAATCAACAGACACGCCACAACAATTAGATTTAGATTTGCTAGCCAAACAAACGCGGCAAATTTTACAAGGTGATGCTAGCGCCGTTATTGCAGAAATACTTGAACTAAATGGCTCCTCAGCAGGTGCCAGGCCAAAAGCCATGATTGGTTTAAACAATAAAAAAAATATTATTCATGGCGCCAATGAATTGCCAGCAGGCTATGAACATTGGCTCGTTAAATTTCCCAATGCTGTTGAGCCCTTCGATAGCGGTGCCATTGAATTTGTCTACGCACAACTAGCAAAGCTTGCTGGCATAGAAACAATGGAAACCTGTTTGCTGCCCGCCAAACACGGCCCAGGTTATTTCGCAACAAAACGTTTTGATCGTGCGAGTCAAAAGCGTTTTCACATTCATTCAGCTTGCGGTTTATTACACTCAGATTTCAGAACACCCTCCATGGATTACAAAACATTACTCAAAGCAACCTTTCTGCTAACTAAAAGCAAAAATGAAGTACGCAAACTTTTTCGTCTATGCGTTTTTAACGTATTGATGCACAACAAAGATGATCATACAAAAAATATATCATTCATGATCAATGCAGACGGGCAATGGCAATTAACGCCAGCTTATGATTTAACTTTTTCCTCAGGCCCTGGCGGCGAACAAAGTACCATGGTTATGGGCAAAGGTAAGCACATCACACACGATGATTTAATAGAATTAGCACTATCAGCCAGCATTAACAAACAAGAGGCACAAACCATGTTGGATAACGTACTATCAGCACGTGCCCAGTGGAAAAAACTCGCAAGCAAAGCAGGCGTTTCAAGCAAAAGTGCTCAAGCAATCGAGCGCCGACTTAACAGCAATTGAACGAAAAGTCGGCATGAAGCGAACGGGAAGAACGCTACAGCTCTTCTTCCTCTAGGACCATGTCTGAATCAAAGTTTCCTCGAGTTCTAAACCCGACAGAAGCAGAAGCTTGGTTAACCCTGAAATCGGGAGCGGCTGTTGTCGCATCAAAAAGAGTAGGGCTTGTAGTAGATCTGAGATGATTCGCTTGCCCTTCAGAAGATGCTCTAACGCCTGCTAGATAACTAAGAACGTCGTTTAGTGAACTTTTTGAAAGGTTTGGAAAACTCTTTGCAACAGTTCGCTCCAACTGAGGCATTTCACTGTAGTAACGGAGCGGCCTCGTCGGACCTAGATAAGGGTTGTTGATCGAGCCCGATTGCCAGCCAATTCTGCTTGCTTGTTGAGCAAACTGCGTTAACATTTCTTTTTGCTGACGTGTCCACCCTGCCGTGACTGATGCATTAGGGGCTTTGGGCGTTGGCGGGTTATTTAATAATGTATGAGACAGGTTAGAAAAGTTGACGGACGGCGTTTGCGCCATCACGTTTGCCGACAAACACGCGCCGACAAGCAAACTGCTAATAAGACCAATTTTAACAATAGTTTTCATCGTTGACTCCCTTCATTCTTCTTCAAGAAACACCTGTCTTAACTATAGACCATCGCACAAGGTCCTGCAAGCTGAGCCAAATAATAACCACAAATTTTCTCGGTTGGATCTTGAAATCAAGTGCGATATAGTTGCGCAACACGTAACGCCATAAAAGGAGACTATCCATGACATTTGAACTGCCTAAATTACCCTATGAAATGAACGCACTTGAACCTCATATTTCTAAAGAAACGCTCGAATACCACTACGGCAAACATCACCAAGCTTACGTCAACAAGCTTAATGAGCTAGTCCCAGGCACTGAATTTGAAGACAAATCACTTGAAGATATCATCACCTCAGCAGATGGCGGTGTTTTTAATAACGCAGCGCAAATTTGGAACCACACGTTTTACTGGCATTGCTTGTCACCTAACGGTGGCGGCGAACCAAGCTTGTCACCTAACGGTGGCGGCGAACCAACCGGCGCATTAGCTGATGCCATCAATAAGCATTTTGGTTCGTTCGACAAATTCAAAGAAACGTTTTCAACAACAGCTGCCACCACGTTTGGATCCGGCTGGGCTTGGTTAGTTAAAGACGGTGATAGTTTAAAAATCGTGAGCACCAGCAACGCCGGCAATCCTATGACGGATAATCTAAAACCATTAATGACTTGCGATGTGTGGGAACATGCTTATTACGTTGATTATCGTAATGCACGACCCAAATACATTGAAGCCTTTTGGCAACTAGTGAATTGGGAATTTGTAGCTGAGCAACTTGGCTAATTCACGCTTACCGAATGACCATAGGGTATATGCAGACTGACCACCATCATGGACAGCATGTACCCAATCTGGCACACATAAAACCATAATATTAACGGGTCAATTTTATCACAAGATTTCCACAAGATTTCCACAGGACTTTCTTCATTTGTCCCCTTGCAATCCATTCGAAACCGCACTATCTTGTTATAACTCTGTTTAGTTACCCCAAGATCTTGGGGTTGTATCAGGACAGATACCGAGTGCAATTTCGCCTGTAAATACAACCGCTTAAAGGTATTTCATGGGTGAAGTCACTTCAAAAACAGAGCAAAACCAAGCCGGCATGCGATGCATTTTGTTTTGCTGGTCTGGCAGGACCTAAACATAACACACGGAGTCAAACATATGAGCGAAGTAACTACAGCTGATGCTAGCACAGCCGAAGCCACCCCAGTCATTAACACTATCAATACGAATAACTCTCAGCCTGGTGAGCTACGCGTTATTCGCCGTAACGGCACGGGCGTGCCCTATGAAGAAAGCAAAATTAAAGTGGCAGTCACCAAAGCATTTTTAGCGGTTGAAGGCAATACCGCTGTTGCCTCGCGCCGCATACACGAAAAAGTCGACGAATTAACTCAAGACATTACAAAAACCTTACAGGCACGCGCACTCACCGACAGTGCTGTGCATATCGAATTTATACAAGATCAAGTTGAGTTAGCATTAATGCGCGCTGGCGAACAAAAAGTAGCGCGCGCTTACGTGCTTTACCGTGAAGAGCGTCACAAAGCACGCAAAGAAGATGCAGCACCTAAAGCTGTTGTTAAACCAAAAACTGATATTAGCATTGATGTGATGCTAAGCGATGGTGCAACAGCGCCGCTGGATTACGAACGTGTGCAAACTGTTGTGCAAGAAGCCTGCGCAGAACTCACTGACGTCGATCCCGAGGTCATCCTAAAAGAAGTGCAACGTAACCTGTATAATGGCATGCCGGAAAGCGATGTCAGCAAAGCTTTGATCATTACCTCACGCGCATTTGTAGAGCGTGATCCGAACTATAGCCAAGTCACCGCTCGTTTATTGCTTGATGAACTGCGCAGCGAAGCGCTGACTTACTTAGGTGTTGCCACCAATGCAACCTTTGCCGAAATGTTTGAACTCTATGGCGAATACTTTCGCGCTTATCTAGAAAAAGGCGTTGAGCTTGGGCGCATCAGCGATGAATTACTCAAATTTGATCTCGACAAAATCACCAAAGCATTAATGCCCGAACGTGATCATCAATTTACGTATCTCAGCATGCAAACACTGTATGATCGCTACTTCATTCATCACAACAACATACGTTTCGAATTGCCCCAAGCATTTTTCATGCGTGTTGCGATGGGCTTGGCCGTTGAAGAAAAAGATCGCGAAGCACGCGCTATTGAATTCTACAACTTATTATCTACATTTGATTTTATGAGCTCAACGCCAACGCTTTTTAATGCAGGCACACAACGTCCGCAATTATCTAGCTGCTTCTTAACAACCGTGAGCGATGACCTTGATAGCATTTACGGCGCGATTAAAGACAATGCATTACTGTCTAAATACGCCGGCGGCCTTGGTAATGACTGGACATCTGTTCGCGCGATGGGCGCACATATTCATGGCACAAATGGCAGGTCGCAGGGCGTGGTTCCCTTCCTCAACGTTGCTGATGCGACTGCCATCGCTGTGAATCAATGTTTTTCACCCGAAACTTTGCTCTACACCGCCGACGGCATCAAAGCCATCAGGGATGTTAAAAAAGGTGACTTGGTATTAGGCCAACGCGGCGAATACCGAGAAGTGCTTGATCAAATGCTTTATAACCAAACTGATCCGATGGTTGAGCTCAATATTAAACATTCAATTAAGCCAATCAAAGTAACTTCAGGCCATCCTATTTGGGCCATTCAACAGGTGGCGCGCGAACAAAGCATTGATCGTACACTTGCCCAACTGACAAGCGGCAAACTCATGACGGCATGGGTTGACGCTGGCGAGCTTAAAGCAAACGATTACATTGGACAAACTATTCCACAAGAAATTGTCCCTGTTGAGCACTTTACCGAAGAAGATGCGCGTCTTTATGGTATTTTGCTAGGAGACGGGCATTTATCCGAACATGAATGGGGCGTCTCTGGCAACCCACAGCAAGATGAACACTTAGTGTTTGTTCGCGAATATTTAAAAAATCGCGGCATTCATTATTGGGTAACCAATCGAGGCAAAAACTATCAACAAGTGCGTTGGTCTATTGGCAAAGGATTAATGCGTGACGGTTCAACCGGACAATTTGTCAGCGCTGGCCAATCTGCATTACCATTTACGCGAGATGACATCTACCACAGCAACAAGGAGAAACATATCGCCAGACGGTTTAGTCATCTGCCAAAATCACAAACGCTCGCCTTAATCAAAGGGCTGCTTGAAACAGATGGTGGTGTCAGCCGCGGCAAAGAAATTTATTTCACCAACACGTCCACATCGCTCGCAGAAGGATTGCGATATCAATTACTGCGCCTTGGCATTCCTTGCGCTGGTCAATATCGCGAAAGAGAAAACTCCCATACAGGCGTTCGCGATAATGGTGAACGAATCGAATTTAACGGCAAAACTAAGGCATATGATCTACGCATTCCAGCTGTGCCAGAAATTGCCGAGCTCGTTGGTTGCCAAGCTGTTAAAAAACGCAATTGGTTTGTGTGGGGCAAAACGCTATTTAGTCGCCTACGTTCAATTAACCCTATCGTCCCCGTTCCATTCGTCTATGATTTAAAGGTTGAAGGTGACGAAAGTTATATGACAACTGCCGCGCTAGCTCACAATGGCGGCAAGCGCAAAGGGGCTGTGTGTGCTTATCTCGAAGTTTGGCACAAAGATTTTGAAGACTTTTTAGAGCTACGCAAAAACACAGGCGATGATCGTCGTCGTACGCATGACATGAACACGGCAGCGTGGGTTAACGATTTGTTTATGCAACGTGTTCATGACAAACAAGACTGGACGCTCTTCTCCCCTGATGAAGCACCAGAGTTACATGACCTGTACGGAAAAGATTTTGAAAAAGCCTACCTCGCTTATGAAGAAAAAGCGCGGCGCGGCGAAATGAATAATTACAAAGTGGTGTCCGCCCTTGCGTTATGGCGCAAGATGCTCAGCATGTTGTTTGAAACTGGCCACCCATGGATTACGTTTAAAGATCCTTGTAACTTACGCTCGCCACAACGCCATAGCGGTGTTGTGCATAGCTCAAATCTGTGTACTGAAATCACATTGAACACGTCTAAAGAAGAAGTCGCCGTGTGTAATTTAGGCAGCATCAACCTACCTCAACATATGGACGACAACAATCGATTTGATGTTGAACGCCTCAAGAAAACGGTTAAAACAGCTATTCGCATGTTAGACAATGTGATCAACATCAATTACTACACTATCCCGCAAGCAAGAAATTCTAACTTAAAACACCGCCCCATCGGTTTGGGCGTGATGGGCTTTCAAGATTGCTTGTATCGCAAACGTATTCCTTACGCATCAGAGCAAGCTGTCAAATTTGCTGATCGCTATCAGGAGTACGTCAGTTATTATGCATTAGAAGCTTCTGCAGAGCTGGCGCAAGAACGCGGCGCATATGAAAGCTTTGAAGGGTCATTATGGAATCAAGGTGTATTACCGATTGATTCAGTCAAGTACGTCATTGATGCACGAAACGGCGTTAATTGTGACATGGATCAAGAAACCACTTTAGATTGGGAAAGCTTGCGCAAAAAAATTAAAAAAGGCATGCGTAATTCTAATGTGATGGCCATTGCACCAACGGCCACCATTTCTAACATTTGCGGTGTTTCACAATCTATTGAACCGACTTATCAAAATTTATATGTTAAATCGAATATGTCAGGTGAGTTTACTGTCGTTAACCCCTATCTGGTTCGTGATTTAAAATCTCGCGGCCTTTGGGATGATGTGATGGTCAATGATCTAAAATACTATGATGGTAGCGTTCAACGCATCGATCGTATTCCTGAAGAACTAAAAGCATTATATGCTACAGCATTTGAGGTTGATCCAAGCTGGTTAGTCAAAGCAGGCGCAAAACGTCAAAAATGGATTGATCAATCACAATCGCTCAACCTCTACATGGCTAATCCATCAGGCAAAAAACTCGACAGTCTTTATCGTCATGCTTGGACGAGCGGCTTAAAAACAACGTATTACTTACGCAGTTTAGGCGCAAGCCATATGGAAAAATCAACGGTAAGCAAAGGGTCGCTAAACGCTGTACAAACGGATGCCGAAGTGGGCTCTGCAGCGCCAAAGGCGTGTTCGATTGACGATCCAGATTGTGAAGCGTGCCAATAAATTAATTGATATTTAGGAGAATTGATATGTCAGAAGTAGTAGCAACCGAAGGCGGTGCAACCGGCTTAGAAGAGCTAGAAATGGGCGCCGCGCGCATTCAAGTTGATGATAAAAAAATTATTAACTGCCGAGCTGATCTCAATCAGCTGGTACCATTCAAATATGAATGGGCTTGGGATAAATATCTCGTAGGCTGTGCAAACCATTGGATGCCTCAGGAAGTAAACATGGCTGCCGACATCGCGTTATGGCGCGACCCCAATGGTCTAACGGAAGACGAACGCCGTATCGTCAAACAAAACCTTGGGTTTTTCTCAACAGCTGATTCATTGGTGGCTAACAACTTAGTACTTGCTGTTTATCGTCACATCACTAATCCTGAATGCCGCCAATATGTGTTGCGACAAGCGTTTGAGGAAGCCATTCACACACACGCTTATACTTATGTTGTGCAAAGTTTAGGTTTGGATGAAGCCGAAGTATTTAACATGTATCGCGAACTCCCCTCAGTAGCACGCAAAGCATCATGGGCATTGAAGTATACGCAAAGTTTAGGTGATCCAACCTTCCATACTGGCACACCTGAAGCGAATCAACGACTCATGCGTGACTTGGTGGCTTTCTATGTCATCTTTGAAGGCATCTTCTTCTATGTGGGCTTTACGCAAATTTTATCAATGGGTCGTCGCAATAAAATGGTTGGAACTGCAGAGCAGTTTCAATATATTCTTCGTGACGAATCCATGCACCTTAACTTTGGCATTGATGTCATTAATCAAATCAAATTAGAAAACCCAAGCTTGTGGACTGAAGCATTTCAACAAGAAGCAATTAACATGATTCGCGAAGGTGTTGAACTTGAATATCAATATGCAGTTGATACGATGCCGCGCGGTATTCTTGGCATGAATGCAGAGAGTTTCCGCGAATATTTGCAATTTATTGCCAATCGTCGTTGTGCGCAGATTGGTTTGCCAGAGCAATATCCAGGTGCGGAAAACACATTCCCTTGGATGAGCGAAGTCATGGATCTGAAAAAAGAGAAAAATTTCTTTGAAACACGTGTCACCGAATATCAAACCGGCGGCTCATTATCTTGGGATGATGAAGACTAGTATCAAACACACCAAAAAGGCGGCAAATAGCCGCCTTTTTGGTATACGCCAATGAGATTATTTTAATCATTGCCCCGATAACTAAAGTTTAAGGGGCTGTTTGCAATGGTCCCGTTAAGCCAAACCTAATTCAACCAATCGCTCACGAAGATAATCACCCGCTGTAAAACCAGTTTTCGTGTTCAACACCACATCACCTTTGCAATGCAAAAATAGCGGAAATGAATAACGCGGCAAGTGCATACGTTCTTTACTTGGATTGCGAACACGATGTGTGGTGGATTTATAATAACCTTCTGTGCTCATCTGCAAAGGATCACCCGCATTCACCACAATCATCCCTGGATCACAGGGCACTTCGTGCCAATTGCCGGCACGATCCTGCGCCTCTAACCCTGGTTCATCCGCAGCGGGTAAAATAGTGATTAAGTTAATGTCTTCATGATCTGCTGCACGAAGTGCGCCTTCGTCTTCATCACCTGTCTGCGCGGGATAATGAATAATTCGCAATAATGTTTGAATATCAGGATCAGCCATCTCTTCCAAATGGCAACTGAGTTTTTGATGAATATCGCGCGGCATGTTTTGATCCAACCATTTTAACGTATCGACGCCAATCTTGTATAACTCATGGAACAAATGCCATGTCGATTCACTTACTGAGGATGGCATACGACCATGCGGGTAAACCTGGTAAAATTCTTTAAGGTCATCAAGCACCTCACCCTTTGCACTTTCTGTCGGAAAATAACCATCTTGAGGACATGCTGCTCGATCATACATAAATTTTAATTTTTCATCAGAAGCAAAAAACTTTGCCCATTCGTTTTTGACTTGCTGAAACAATTCAGGCGGAATAGGATGATTTTTTAAAACAGCAAAGCCAGTTTGATGCAATGACTCTGCAAATTTTGCTGGCGCGTCAGACGCTTGATAATCAACAACAGCTGCTTGCATACTCTATACTCCCTATCGATTGATCTTATTAAACTGTTTTAACCCTTGTGCTGCCAAACGCTCATCAACATAATCTTTCACCGTTGGATAACGCGCTGATAAGGCAATATCAGGTCTGGCATGTACAAACATCGGCGTAGAAAAACGCGCATGGCGCGCTGATTCGCCTTCTGGATTGATCACGCGGTGTGTGGTGGATTTATAAAACCCTTCGGTAAACTCTTGCAACAGATCACCGGCATTTA
Source organism: Legionellaceae bacterium (assembly GCA_002707695.1). GTDB lineage: Bacteria > Pseudomonadota > Gammaproteobacteria > UBA12402 > UBA12402. Next base: position 26,233 of record PANR01000024.1, on the reverse strand, counting down.
TGACAATAGTACCTGGATCACATTGAACCGTTTGCCACTTACCTTCTTTGGTTTTAACTTGCAGCCCAGGTTGATTTGCTGCGGGCAACACGGTCATTAAATTAATATCTTCATGCTCAGCTGCACGCACTGCATCTTTAGGCTCATTGCCTGTTAACGGCGGGTAATGAATAATGCGCAATGTCGTTTTGCCCGCTTCATCCATCATATCAGGTAATTTCAGCGGTAATTTTTTAGCAATTTCACTTGGCATGTTGTCCTGCAACCAAGTTAACAATTGCCTACCTATTGCAAATAACTGTTCGCGAAGCGCCCACGTGTCTTGACCAACACCTTCTGGCACGCGACCGTTTGGCACAATATGATAAAATTCTTTTAAATCATTCACCGGGCGGTTTTTCGCACTTTCTGTTGGATAATAACCATCGTGAAAATCTAAGTCGTACCAGTATTTTTCTTTTTCTGCTAAGGGTCTTGAAAAAAATGCACGCCAATCTTCTCGCACACGATCGAATAATCCATGCGGAACGGAATGATTGGATAACACAGCAAAACCGGTTTGATGCAACGATTCTGCAAATCGACGAGGTGCATTAGAAGCTTGATAGTCAACCGTTAAAATATCCATGCCGTGAATCAATGTAGCATAGAGAAAGCAAAATCCAAAGCGTTAAAGCATGAAAAATACCCACATGTTCTGTGCCAGAATTGATGAAAAATAATTTGTCACTAAGCGCTCGGTCGGCCGCCAGGGGTGTGGCCATGGCGTGGCCTATCATCACCACCATCACTACGCTTTTTTCGAAGCCTTCTAGGAGGGCTTCTGCGAACCGCGCCCGCCTCATCATCAGAGGATGAAGCTGGCTCAACCGCTCGGTTAAATATAGATTTTTTCTTTGTAGGAGTTGACGGCGATACATCAACACCCGAACTGGCATCTGACTGCTTTTTTGGCGAGACTTGAACCAAAGGTGGCAGTGCATCTCGATACGCACGCACCTCTGCTAATAGCTTTTCTGCTTGTAGGGCTGACTGAAAAACCTTGCCAAGACGTGTATCACTGTCTAACACCTCATCTAGCACCACACGCAAGTCATCAACACTGCCTCGATACGTTTGTTTGATAAAGGTAAAAATTGCCCGAGCATAGTTTGGATAGTTTTCTTCTGGTACCTCATCTAATACTGAATAAGCCGAATGCGCCTCATCATCGCTGCCTTCATCGTCACACGCACATGCATAAAAAATGGCTTCTGCTATTTTTTTTTCATCTATTCTCTTTCTATCTCGCAGAGAAAAACCCAACGCAGCGCTCAACCGGGCCCAAACAGATAACATGAAGATGCTCCTTTAACACATTAGCTCTAGGTTTATTGTAACACATACCATCAAAATTTGCTCAATGTTTGCGTGGTAAAATGTCGTAGACACCATTCTTGCAAATTGATAGAATTCAAGGACTAAGGGCAACATAGCCTAAATAATAAATGGATTCACAACAATGAAAATAACACACCAATCGCTTGGTTATACCAGCAATCCCGAATACCTCACGCGCACCAATGGAGAAAATCCTGCGCTTGGCCAGGCCAATGAAGCATTTGTAGCGGCGTTCACCCAGCACGGCTTGTCTGTTGAAACTGCCAACTTGGTTCGCGATATCTTCAGCCAAGCAGGTTTTGTTAGCGGTGACAGCACACACGCTGATGAACTTAACGGGATCACAGGCAAACACATTGCGTTTCCTTATCATTTTTCTCCGCTCACGTCCGCTGAAATTGAATGTCTAATGGGAAAAAACCTTCAAGCATCGACCAGCTCAAGCGGTGCTAGCCAGCACGTGAGTTTTGACCTTGAACATAACGGTTTTAGCCAACCGGGTGAATTTTCTTGTTTATTTACACTGCCACAATATATTCAACAATTTGGCGATACAGGGATAGAAAAAATCAAACTTGCCGACATTAAAATAAAATTTGTTGCAAAAGAACAAGATGGTGAGACGCATATTTCATACCGCTGCGAATCAATTAATATTGAGTCAGACGCCATTGAAACAGTTAATACGGTGTTAGATGAAAATACCAGCGTTTATCAAGCCAACATTTCACCCCAAGAAAGACAGGCAAGATTACAAAAACATCTGGACCGCCACAGCTTTTCAACCAGAACACTGAGAGAAAAAATTGGCAGAGACGCTGTCACCATTCATTCAAGCGCTGAAACTATTGGCCGCATTATGCTGCTTGATGAACAAACAAAGGGAGCATTATCGCCAACCTACTTGAAAGAACAATACGGCACACTCAAACCTTTTTTGTTTGATTTACAACACGCTGGCTGGTCTGCTGAAGAATTAAAGGCAGCTGACCAGGCGTTACGAGCAACGGATATGCGAGAGTATTACAACGCTGCCGAGCTCAAAGACGCTGGCTTCAGCGCACAAGCATTGCTTGAAGCAGGATTTCACGCAGATGATCTGTTAAAAGCTCAATTCACAGACGATGCAATCAACTCTGCTAAACGCAATGTTTGGTTCAACGAGCTCCCACGCTTAGGGTTTTTGGGCACTCAATTTATGCCAAACGATCACGCCTTGTCACACAAAGTTGAGACACCCAATATCATCACTGAGCCACACGAGGAAGCTGCTGACGACAGCTGGGGCTGGGGTTTTGACTTGCTAGGTACATTCGGATCGGTGTCAGCGAGCAATAGCTCATCAGACAACATGGCGAACCCAAGCCCAGCATCATCACGCGCCTCGAGTCGAGCGAGCAGCAGACCACCCTCGCCTATCAGCGTGGCGTCTATCTTGATCATACTCAGCGCATTAGCTAACTTTTTTGAACGATTAGCAGCAACACTGTCGGAAAACACCGGACATGCGATCATGTTCAACTCAAGCCCAATGAGCTCTCCAGCCACCACACCACGCTCATCCCCTGCGCCCAGCGCGCACAAGCCACAACAGCGCCATACAACTAGCGAACAGTCTCCAGCCACAACAAGCGAAACACCGGCAAAATCTCATTTCGGATCTGATTCTTCTGCGCTGCTTCGTCCACCATGCAGGGTTCAGGCAGATGCACACCCACGAGTACGGCGACCACTATTCACAGCGCAGCCAGTACAACCTGCGTAAAATGGGCCTTGCAAAAATATTGCTATATTTTTCAAATAGATGCCTATATTCACACAAACTGCGCATGTAACTTTATTTACATCAGACGCCTTGACATTACATTATAATTGACTACTATATAAAGTAGCAATAACAAAAATATGGATCAAAAATGGCTTGGAATATTGTTTATGCTGAGCATGTGGAAACTTGGCTCGATAAGTTGGATAACACACAACTTAAATCGGTTGCCAAGGAGCTGTGTCTATTAGAGATGTGCGGCAACGAGTTAAAGCTGCCACACAGCAAATCTCTGGGAAGAAGCTTGTTTGAACTGCGAGAAAGAAAATTTGGGCTAAGAATTTATTATGCATTTAATGAAACGCAAGACATTGTCCTATTGGTTGCCGGAAATAAACAGACGCAACAACGTGACATTAGAAAAGCAAGGCAGCTATTGAAAACTGTGTGAGAAAACCAAATGAAAGCAAGAAACTTTAAAGATTACTTAAAAAAACGTTTAGACAAAAACGAAATTGCCGAAATTGAGTCAGCTGCAAAACTTGAATATCAAGCGCTTCGATCCTTGCAACATGATATTTCTAAAGCAGTTATTGACTACATGTCAAAAAACGAGATTGGCTTTAATGAAATGGTTGAAAAACTCGACAAAAGCCCCACCCAAGTATCCAAAATTATCAAAGGCGAAGCAAACATCACAATCGCCACCCTCGCCCACGTCTATGCTGCCATCAATAAAATGCCACGAATCGCCGCGAAATAAAAATCAATGCCGTGTGATAAAAACGAGGATGGCAACAAAGCCAATAAGAATTAAAACTATCCAGCCCATCGTCCACAGGCTTTTATTCAAATTCACTTTTGAAAACGCACCGGGATTGCGCTTCACCATACGCCACAGCCACCAAATCAAAAAGATCGCTGCCACTAATACAATAATCTGCTCCCATCCGCTCATCACTTACTCCCTTCTAAGGTATTGAGGTGTTTCAGAGAAAATGTGTGTTGATTTTTTGTGCCTGGATCCCCGCCTTCGCGAGGATGACAACAAAAAACTAACCCCCTCACTAAAACAACCCCGAGCACAATGCATATAACGCCGTTGGAAAAATCCCCAAGCCTAACAATAATAAACTATTTAACGTGAACACCACCCAAACATCACCCTCAGCATGCAAAGGCGTTGCATCGACAGGTTCTTCAAAATACATCACCTTCACAACATGAATGTAATAATAAGCACCAATAACAGCCAAAATAACCGCCACGCAAGCAACCCACACCAGATGCACTTTCACCAGCGCTTCAAACACGGCTACCTTTGCAAAAAATCCAACTAGCGGCGGTATGCCTGCCATTGAAAACATGATCAGCAACATCATAAATGCCATCCACGGATTACGCGAATTCAAACCTTTTAAATCTTCAATGCGATCAAACTCAATGCCTTTGCGACTAAGCATCGTTAACAGTGAAAAAGCGGCAAGCGCCATCAACGCATAAACAATCACATAAAACGTAGCTGCTGAATAGCCTGCTTTTGTACCCGTTAACAAACCTAGCAGCATATAACCCATCTGTGCAACAGACGAATACCCCAACAGTCGCTTAAAACTAGTCTGCACAATAGCGAGTAAATTACCTATTGCCATCGAAGCAATTGACACGACAATTAACCATAATTGCCACTCATGTAACACGCCTGGCAACATGTTAGCCAGCAGGCGAATGGCCATACCAAACCCCGCGATTTTAGTCGCCGTACCAATAATCAACGCTACCGAAACGGGTGAGCCCTGATAAACATCTGGAATCCAATTATGAAAAGGCACTGCACCGAGCTTAAACCCAATACCAACAATCAAAAACAAAATGCCAAACGTTAACATCGCAAAATGAAGGCCCTGCGCTGTATGCGAGAACGCTCCAATTTGGGTGATCTGCAAACTATTGGCCGCGCCATAGATCATCGACATACCATAAAGCAAAATACCCGACGCAATCGCGCCCATAATAAAGTACTTCATTGCTGCTTCAGGCGCTTGATCAGAGTCACGCTGCATCGCAATCATTGCATACTGGGGCAACGATAATAATTCTAAGCCCAAATACACGGTAATCAAGCTATGGCCAGAAATTAAAATCATCATGCCCAACATTGAAAACAAACCAAGCGCATAATACTCGCCCTGATGAATTTTTCGCTCGCTGATATAATTAGTCGAAAAATAAAACGCGGCAAACATAATTAAATAGACAAACAACTTACAAATACTGCCAAAATCATCACGTATAAAATTGCCATGGAACGTCACAATCGTTGAATCGTAAAACTGCAGCGCAGTTAAAATAGCAGCGACCACCACAACAGCTTCCGTCAACCAAAAAGTTAACAAGTGTTCTTTTTGCTTAACAAACACATCCAGCATTAATACCAAACAGGCGCCAAGCAACACCGCCATCTCTGGCACCAAGCAGTAAAAATTGGGAAGAGAAACTGTCATCATCATATTTAACCTAAATTTTTGATCATTTATTTAATCTTTAAAAATCACTTAACCTACTTTTCAGTTTTTGATCAACCACTGGACCCCTTGAATTCGCAGGGGTAACAACAGAAAACCAACACCCAAACCAAACATTTTTGCTTGGGCTTAAGAGAGAAAGTGATTTTGAAAAACCCTTCAAAACATGGATGTTTTGATGGAGCATACAGGGATGTATTTACCGCGTGCTTTTCAAAATCACCTCCTCTTCTAAGCCATTCAGAGCAAAACAACAACTAAACTCTATGTTGCAAACTCAATGTCAAAATATGGTTCACCGACGTATGTAACATATTCAACAACCAATCTGGATAAATACCAATGGCAATGACACCAAGTCCCAACAACACAAAAATTAAAATCTGCACTGAATTAACATCTTGTAGCTTTTCAACAGGGCCGCCCGCAGTAACCGCACCAAAAAATACACGCTTATACATCCACAACGTATAAGCAGCGCCCAATATCAAAGTGCTGGAGGCAAAAAACGCCACCCAAAAATGCGCCTGATAGGCGCTGAGAATAATCATAAACTCGCCCACAAATCCCGATGTACCTGGCAACCCAACATTTGACATCGCAAACAGCATAAAGAATGCAGCGAATATTGGCATCTTGTGAGCAACGCCGCGGTAATCTTTAATAAATCGGGTATGCAGCTGGTCATACAAAATACCAACACCCAAGAACATGGCACCCGTGTTAAAGGCGTGCGAAATCATCTGCACCACACCCCCTTCCAAACTCATATAAGCATCTTGAATATTGCCGTGTGTAGCAATAATTGAATACACCATAAAACAAGCTAGCGTTGCAAACCCCATGTGCGCAACTGATGAGTACGCGATCAAACGTTTCATATCAGGCTGAACAATCGCAATAAACCCAACATACACCACCGCGATCAACCCCAACACAATCATCATCCAATCAAGAATTTGGGAAGCATCTGGCGTCACCGGTAAATTAAATCGCAAAAAACCATACACACCCATCTTCAACATCAATGCCGCCAAAATCACCGAGCCACCTGCAGGTGCTGCAGTGTGTGCGTCGGGCAACCACGTGTGCAATGGCCACATGGGCAGCTTGACCGCAAACGCAAATAAAAAGGCAAAAAATAAAAACATTTGAATATAAAGTGGCATATGCAATGCATAAAAGTCGGTAATTCGAAATGATCCTGCACGCAGTCCAAGATAGATCAGCGCAACCAACATCAACGCCGAACCCAAAAAAGTATATAAGAAAAATTTAATTGATGCATAAGAACGGTTTTTATCACCCCATACCCCAATACATAAATACATCGGGATCAACATCGCCTCCCAAAACAAATAAAACAACATGCCATCATTGGCTGCAAACACGCCAACAGACACACCCTGCAAGACCAAAAATGCTGCCATGTATTGCGCGACTTTTTCTTTAATGGCTTGCATAGCAGCAAGTATCACGACAAAACCTGTAAAATTGGTTAGCAAGATCATTGCCAGTGAAATGCCATCAATGCCTAAACGATAATGGATGCCTAGCGCGGGAATCCAATTTAAATTTTCTTGAAATTGCATGCCAACAACATTGTTATTAAACATGACATACAATGGCACGCTCAATAAGCAACAAATCAATACAGTAATGATTGAGATCCAACGTGCTGCGGCAATATTTTCTTGCGGATGACGGTGTCGCGCGCCACTTGCTGCCAACACCAACATCGCTCCGATGATGGGAATCCAAATCAATAAACTTAATAATGGAAAATCGTGTATCACCGCCTACCCTCTACAATAAAATCCGCCACAACAAAAAGACGAATAAGCCAAACATCATGACAAAAACGTACTGATAAATATAACCCGATTGTGCCACACGCAAGATGCGCGACAAAAACCCAATCGCTTTGCCCGAGCCTTCAACACTGACCTTATCAATAATGAACAGATCAACAATTTTATAGAAAAATCCACCTACAACACGACTCCAGCGAACAAATACAACTTGGTTAAAATCATCAAAACCATATTTGCTAAGAATAATGAAGTAAAGCCACGACAAACGACGTTTGAGAAATTCAGCAACTTGGGGTCGGCCTATTGTTACCAACCATGCCCATAAAATACCACAAACAGCAAACCAAAATGGCATAGTCTCAATAGCATGCAACGCCATATATAATGCACCATGAAACCCTTTTGCCATTTCAGCTAACACGTTCAAATGTGGCAAAACAAACACACCACCACCTAATAGCGGCGATTTTGCATATAAAATCCAGTGAATGATAGAAAACCCTAACACCGCCGATGGCACAGCTAATAATATTAACGGGATGGTCATGCAAGGCGGTGACTCAGTTACCTTAGACTGCATGTCTGATGACATGCGCGTCTTACCATGAAAGGTAAGGAAAAAAGCACGAAACGTATAGCAGGCCGTGACAAAAGCACCTAGTAATGCGCAGATATACGCATAAGTTGAGCCATGAATGGTTGATAGACTGGCTGCTTCAATAATAGAGTCTTTCGAATAAAATCCAGCGAAAGGTGGAATAGCTGAGAGCGCCAAACCCCCAATCAAAAAGCACGTGTAAGTAATAGGCATGTACTTCACAAGCCCGCCCATCTTTCGCATATCTTGCTCTTCGTGCATCGCAGTGATCACCGAGCCGGCTGATAAGAACAACAATGCTTTAAAACACGCATGACAAAAAAGATGAAACATCCCAGCAGCATACGCAGAGCTACCCACGCCCACCATCATATAGCCCAACTGCGATAACGTTGAATAAGCAATAACGCGTTTAATATCAAATGCAAACATGCCTAAAATACCGCAGAATAAACACGTTGAACCGCCTAGCACTAACACTAACGTCAATGATGTCGTGGAATATTCAAATAAAGGCGACATGCGAGTCACCATATACACACCAGCGGTGACCATCGTTGCAGCATGAATTAACGCTGAAATGGGCGTAGGGCCTTCCATTGATTCAGGCAACCAAACGTGCAGGGGCATTTGCGCTGATTTACCCATCGCACCAATAAACAGCAATATGCAAATCAATGTCAGCACATGCCAATGAAGCCCTGGAATAATGCTTGTCGTGGTATTCAAAAATTCAGGCGCGCGATGAAAGACGGTGGCATAATGCAGGCTACCAAAATAAGCCAGCACCGCGGCAATACCCAGCAAAAAGCCCATATCACCAACACGGTTTACAATAAATGCTTTTAAACTACCAAATGCGGCAGTCTCTTTATTGTACCAGTAACCAATTAATAGGTAGGAGACTAAACCAACGCCCTCCCATCCAAAAAAGAGCAGCAAGAAATTATTAGCCAACACCAGCATAATCATGGCAAACGTAAATGCCGACATATAAGCAAAAAATCGATGGTCAGTTTTTTCATGCGCCATATAGCCAATGCTATAAATATGCACCAATGTTGACACAAACGTCACAATGACCAACATTGTCGCTGATAAATGATCTACCAAGAAACCGACATTAAAATGGAAGCTACCACTATTAACCCAATGAAAAACGGTCGAATCAACTGGTGGGACGCCGCTGATAACAATGTATTTAAAAATAATCAATGCCAACACAAACGAGGTAAACACACCAAGAATGGTCACCCAGTGGCTCAAACGACGACCAATCCATTGGCCACCAATACCGGCAATAAGTGAGGCAATAAGCGGCACAACAGCCAACCACCACGCTAATATTTTAATAACATGTTCCATACACTACCCTTTTAGTGTTGCAATTTTTTCAACCGCAATCGTTTCTCGTCGTCTAAACAAAACAACCATAATAGCCAACCCGATGGCTGCTTCAGCAGCCGCAACTGTTAGTACAAAAAATACAAAAATTTCACCCGCCACATTGTGCAAAAAATGTGAAAAGGCAATAAAATTTGTGTTCACTGATAACAACAACAACTCAACGCTCATTAGCAAGTTGACAATATTTTTTCGATTCACCATAAACCCTAATAAGCTGAGAGCAAATAAAATGGCAGAAAAAATCAAATAGGTTGATAGTGGAATCATGCTGAATCACCTCCACGAGGAATATCTTTATCTTTAACCAATCGAATACGATCCTCTGGTTGAACGGCAATTTGGCCGGATGGCGTTTGACGACGACGATTGCGCTTTGCTCGTTGCGTCAACGCAATGGCTGAGACCATACCAACCAGCAAAATAACACCCGCCAACTCAAATGGCAGCATGTAGTGCGTATAGAGCACACCACCTAAGGCTTTTGTACTGCTATATCCAGCTGGCAATGCCGTCGGTGCTGGGAATTGCTTGAACCCAAAATGCCATGGCCCCACAAAGATCAACAAGCCAGCAAAAATCAGGCCTACCAATATCATAACGATGGGATAAAAACGCACTAAACTGCGGTGCTTTAACACCTCTTCAAGGTCAAGCATCATGACAACAAATAAAAATAGCGTCATCACCGCCCCAACGTAAATAATAACGAGTATCAGCCCTAAAAATTCGGCTTGCAGGATTATCCAAATACCTGCTGTTGCAAAAAAAGTTAACACTAAAAATAAAATTGAATATACCGGACTGCGGCTAAACACAACTAACGTCGCCGAACAAACCGCCATGATTGCGAAGCAGTAGAAAATAATATGTGTGACAATGTTTATTTCATATGCTGTCATCTACCGATAATCTCCATCTTCGCCACGATCACGCGCAATTTCTTTTTCATAACGATCGCCAATAGCGAGTAATTTGGGCTTTGTCATAATATTCTCGCCTCGATTCTCAAAGTGATAGTGCATCAAATCAGTCTCAACAATGGAGTCAACCGGGCAAGACTCTTCACAAAACCCACAGTAAATGCATTTAAACAAATCAATTTCATAGAGTGTTGTGCGACGCTGACCATCTTTTTCTCTCGGCGCAGCTTCAATCGTAATAGCCAACGCCGGGCAAGTGGCCTCGCACAACTTACAAGCAATACAGCGTTCTTCACCATTGGGATAACGGCGCAATGCATGTAATCCGCGAAATCTTGGTGAGCGTGGTGTTTCAACCTCGGGATATTGAACGACTCGACGACGCTGAAATAAAAAACTATACGTCACCTTCAGGCCTAGCAACAGCTCCCAAAGTGTAAACGCTTTCACATACTGTTTAATTGTTTTGAACATAAGTTCCTATCTCACCTACCCCCACCATGGTGGCAAATGTAACATAATCGCTAACGCTTCGATCACCAACCACACCAAAGTCACGGGAATTAAAACCTTCCAGCCCAGCCGCATAATTTGATCATAGCGATAACGTGGAAACGTGGCTCGAATCCATAAAAAGACAAACAGAAATATAGACATTTTTAGCAGCAACCAAACCACGCCTGGCACCCATGCAAATGCTTGTTGCAACGCTGGAATATGATCGAAGGGTGAGAGCCAACCGCCCAAGAAAAATATACTTGCAATCGCTGAAATTAAAATCATATTGGCATACTCTGCCAAAAAGAAAATGGCGAATGACATGCCAGCATACTCAACGTGAAACCCTGCAACAATCTCAGACTCACCTTCTGAAACGTCAAACGGAGCTCGATTGGTTTCAGCAACACCACTAATCCAATAAACAAGGAACAAAGGGAACAAGGGAATAAAATACCAATGCCAGATGCCGCCTGATTGCGACAAAATAATATTTTGTAATTTAATCGTATTGGCGGCCATCAAAACACCAACAATGGCAAAACCCATAGCCAGTTCATAAGAAATCATTTGTGCAGCTGCGCGCATTGCACCGAGTAATGCATACTTCGAATTAGATGCCCAACCACCCAAAATGATGCCGTAAATACCCAACGATGTCATGGCGAGCAAATAAAGTGTTCCCGCATTAATATTCGCCACAACCCAATGCGGCGCAAAAGGAATAACAGCCCATGCAGCAAACGAAGGGGCTATCGCTAACATGGGCGCGATAATATATAGATAACGATTGGCATTTTGGGGAAAAATAATTTCTTTTTGTAAAAGCTTAATCACATCAGCCACTGGCTGTAACACACCGGCAAACCCTAATCGATTAGGGCCAATTCTTGCATGCAAAAATCCAATCACTTTACGCTCTGCATACATCACAATAACAACCATCGCGACAACAGGCACAATGACGCAAAGCATCCATAGCACGTTCCACAGCAATGCAATAATGGTAGCACCCATAGTTTATTTCACCTCAGCCATGCTAAATGCCTCTCCCAAACCCACTGATTCATCACTTCCAGTATAAATTAATACACAATCATCAGGCACACTCGAATTAATCTGGAGCGGTAGCTGCTTAGTTAGCTTAGCTTGTTGAATTGATACTTGTTTTTTCAACTGCAATTTTTTCGCTGTTGCTGCATTAACCGCTGCGCCAGAAAACTTCCCAGCAAATACTTCTTGAAGCGCGCCTGATGCACGAACCAAACTGTCAGTCGAGTAGATTGGCGTGCAATAGATTGTTGACAATTGGTTGTCACCTGCGGGGGTTTTTAAAGGTTTAATCTCTAAGCTAACAGCGCTCAGTTGTGAGAGCAGCACTTTATGTTTATCGTCCGACAAATGTTTTTCAACCAAATGATGGAGTTCATCACGCACTTGCTCGCTATTTAGATAATCAAATCCTTCTAACTGCATAAGGTTAGCCAAAACCCGTAATACTTTCCAAGCAGGACGCGCCTCACCTTGTGGAGGTACTGCGCCACGAAAACTTTGCCAGCGCCCTTCAACGTTTACATACGTGCCAGAGGTTTCAGCAAAACTTGCTATAGGCAAAATCACATCAGCATATTCGCGCATTGCTTGGCTAGCATGCGTATTTAAACACAAAACAAACTCCGCTTTTTTCAATGCGGCAAGCGCCATCGCGCTGTCAGCAGTATCATGCTCTGGTTGAACACCCATCAAGCAATAAGCAGATACATCATGATGCCAACAAGCTGATCCTGGTAATCCACGTTTTTTTACAACTTGCGCTACTGGCCCACGATGAGGCAACATGCCCGCAAGATGAGCACCTGCACTGTTGGCTCCGGTTGTCATAAAACCTAATTTGGCACCTGATAAATTCGCAATGGCCGCCAACAAACGCCTAACTGTGGCTGACTGAGGATGTTGTTCAGCAGCAGCGCCTGCAATAATGATTTTTCTTTCAGCTGATGATAATTGTTTGGCGATTCTTGCTGCTGTATCACTTACAGTCACACCCTGCACCAATTTTGCTACATGATCAGGCACTTCCTGACCTTTCATTAAAGCATGCAAAATTTCTTGTAAGCCGGTAATAAACGTTGACGGTGATTGAATCATTTTATCGGTTAATTTAAAATTAAACGAACAATCAAGCATATTCACCGCCATCACGGCAGCACCATTTAAAGTGGCTTTGCGCACACGTAATCCCGCCAGCGGCTGTTCATGGCGGATGTTTGAGCCAACTAATAAAATAGCCTGCTGCTCTGCAATGTCAGCCAATGAGAAATCTAAACCGAGATAAGCAGGCAATTGATCTTGGTCAGCAAAATCTAATTGACGCAACCGATGATCAAGATTATTTGACCCAAGCGCTCGCCAAATTTTCTGTAACAAATAATATTCTTCAATGGTATTTGAAGATGAAGCCAACGCCGCAATTTTTTCGGGACCTTTCGCATTATAAACTTTTTGCAGTCCTTTAGCGGCAATGTTCAACGCCGTTTCCCAATCGGTTTCCTGCCATTGTCCATTTTGTTTGATTTGTGGTTTGAGCACACGATTCTGCGCATTAATGCCTAAATAACTAAATCGATCGCGATCAGATAACCAACATTCATTAATACTTTCATTCTCACGCGGCACTACACGCATGACTTGTCCACGTCGCGTGTGAATATTAATGTTTGAACCAAGACAATCATGTGGCGCAATACTCGGATGTGAGTCAACCTCCCATGGACGGGCACGGTATAAGAAAGGTTTTGATAACAGCGCGCCAACTGGACATAACTCGATGATGTTGCCAGAGACTTCAGAAGTCATACTATGTTTGATGTAAGTACCAATTTTCATGTGCTCACCACGATCGGTTGCACCAAGCTCTCGAAACCCCGCTACCTCTTCGCCAAAACGCACACAACGCGTGCAATGAATACAACGCGTCATTTCTGTCGCGATAAGCGGGCCCAAATTATCACTCTCCACTGCTCGCTTCGTTTGGGTGTATTCCGTTTTGTCATGACCAAACCCTAAAGCCAAATCTTGGAGTTCACACTGCCCGCCCTGATCGCAGATCGGACAATCTAAGGGATGGTTGATGAGCAAGAATTCCATCACAGCTTTTTGTGAATGCAATGTGGCAGAAGATTTAGTATAAACTTTCATGCCATCGGCTATCGGTGTTGCACAAGCTGGCATGGGCTTTCGACCACCTTCTACCTCAACCAAGCACATACGACAATTTGCAGCCACGGCTAATTTTTTATGGTAGCAAAAACGTGGGATATGAATATCGTTCTCGTCTGCCACCTCAATAATCGTTTTATTAGCATCAACCTCGATAGCTTTATCATCGATTGATATTTTCACTGTGTTTTTAACTTCGCTCATTAAAATTCACTTCTATCTTTTTCACCAGCATCATACCTATTTTCGCTCGCCGTTGTCATTCCCGCGAAAGCGGGGATCCAGTTCAAAACAAACATTCCTGGATTCCCGCTTTCGCGGGAATGACAACAACGGTGCAGGATGACGATAGCAGCAACTCCATTATCCACATTCACCTGTCGGACATTTTCCTGCGACATGTTGCTCAAACTCATGCTTAAAATGGCGTAAAAACCCTTGCACTGGCCAAGCAGCTGCTTCGCCTAGCGCGCAAATTGTGCGGCCTTCAATGTTATCTGCAATATTTTTCAGCTTTTCAATATCTGTTGTTGTACCTTGGCCATGACGAATTCGATGAATGGTGCGATACAACCATCCGGTCCCTTCACGACATGGAGTGCACTGCCCGCAAGATTCTTCGGCATAGAACAACGCTAAGCGTTCAGCAACCTTGACCATGCATGTGCTTTCATCCATCACGATGATAGCGCCAGATCCTAACATTGAACCTGCCTTCATCAATGAATCATAATCCATGTTAACTTTCATCATGGCTTCACCTGGCAACACCGGCATTGATGAACCACCCGGTATAACCGCTTTAATTTTCTTTCCACCACGCACGCCACCTGCCATCTCTAACAAAGTTTTAAATGGTGTGCCCAACGGTACCTCGAAATTCTGTGGCTTCTCAACATGCCCACTTAAACAGAATACTTTAGCACCACCATTATTCGGTGGACCCATATCAGCAAACCATTTTGCACCATGTTGCAAAATGGGCGGAACAGACGCATAGCTTTCCGTATTGTTGA
Organism: Legionellaceae bacterium; assembly: GCA_002707695.1. Classification (GTDB taxonomy): domain Bacteria; phylum Pseudomonadota; class Gammaproteobacteria; order UBA12402; family UBA12402. Next base: position 11,091 of record PANR01000024.1, on the reverse strand, counting down.
TGGTTGTCGCTTGGCCAAACACACCATGATTAGCGGGAAATGGTGGCTTAAAACGAGGCTGCCCTTTTTTACCTTCGATGGAATTCAACAAAGCGGTTTCTTCACCACAAATATAAGCGCCGGCACCAAGATGAGTATGTAAATCAAAATCAAACCCTGAACCCAAAATATTTTTGCCTAAATACCCCGCTTCATGCGCCTCTTTCAATGCCTGCTCAAAACGTCGGATAGGCTCTGCAAATTCACCGCGAATATAGTTGTAACCAACGGTTGCGCCCATAACGTAAGCACCAATTGCCATACCTTCAATAAGTTGATGTGGATTGTAACGCAAAATATCACGATCTTTACAAGTGCCCGGCTCGCCTTCATCAGAATTACAAACCACGTATTTTTGCCCTGGCGCATCACGTTTAATGAAACTCCATTTCACACCTGTGGGAAAACCCGCACCACCACGACCACGCAACCCTGACTGCTTTAACTGTTCAACTATCTCTGCGGGCGGTGTCTTTTCTTTAAGAATTTTTTCCCATACGGTATAACCCCCAACACTTTTGTAGGAAGCCAATGTCCATGGCTCATCTAAGTGTAGAGTACGACGGCAAACTTTGTTTTGTTCAATCGTCATGTTAAGTCATCCAAAATTTTATCCACGGTTTCAGTGGTTAGGTTTTCATGATAAACATCATCATCGACCTGCATCATTGGGCCACCCACACAGGCACCCATACATTCGACTGACTTCAGCGTGATCCGACCATCTTTTGTGGTTTCGCCATAGTTAATCTTCAATCGTTTTTTCATGTGCTCGCCAAGCTCATCCGCACCCCGCAACATACAAGGCACATTGGTACATAAACACACTTTATGACGCCCAACAGGCGCCAACTCATACATCGAATAAAAGCTTGCCACTTCATAGGCGGCAATACTTGGTATTTCTAAATAATCAGCAACCGCTTCAATTAATGGATTTGTCAAATGACCACCATTTTCTTTCTGCACAAACGTTAGCGCAGCCATGCATGCCGAACGCTTACGATCAGCAGGATACTTTTTTAATTCTTTATCAATTGCCGCTTTTGCTTCACTTGATAAGGTTATATTGTCTTGCACTTCGCTCACTAACTTTTTCTCTTTCTGTTTACCTAGCGATCCACTTCGCCAAATACCATGTCCATACTTGCTAATATTGTCACTGCATCAGCTAACAAATAACCGCGGCTTAACTCATTCATACTCGACATATGCGCAAAACACGGACCACGCACTTTTAAACGATATGGTTTGTTTGCACCATCTGACACCAAATAAACACCTAGCTCACCTTTAGGGCTTTCGACAGTGGCATACGCCTCGCCTTTAGGCACACAATAACCTTCTGTAAATAGCTTAAAGTGATGAATTAAGTCTTCCATGCCTTTTTTCATTTCTGCACGGTGCGGCGGTGAAACCTTATGATCAGGCAACATGACTGGTCCAGGATTTTTTCGTAGCCAATCAACACACTGTTTGATAATTTTTAATGACTCACGCATCTCGGCCATACGCACTAAATAACGATCGTAGCAATCACCTGTTTTGCCAACGGGTATATCAAAATCGAGCTGGTCATACACCTCATAAGGCTGCTGCTTTCGCAAATCCCACGGCACACCACAGGCACGAAGCATAGGGCCAGTAAAACCTAACGCAATGGCACGATCTTTTTCAATCACACCAATATCAACAAGGCGTTGTTTAAAAATGCGGTTACCGGTTAACAAGGTTTCGTATTTATCAAGCTCTCGCGGGAAACGCTCGATAAATGCCTCAACAAAATCGAGCAACGAACCGTCTCGACCCTGATTGAATCGTTTTAAATTTTTACCTTTTAGCCATGGAGACTCTTTATATTTGGGCATTTTCTCAGGCAAATCACGATAAACACCGCCTGGGCGATAATACGTTGCGTGCATACGAGAACCTGAAACAGCTTCGTAGCAATCAATAATTTCTTCTCGCTCACGATAAGCATAAAGCATCACCGCCATCGCACCCACATCAAGTGAATTTGCACCCACCCAAAACAAATGATTCAAAATACGAGAAAGCTCATCAAACATCACGCGAATATATTGTGCGCGCACAGGCGCTTTGATGCCAAGTAGCTTTTCAATCGCTAACACGTAAGCATGCTCATTGAGCATCAACCCGACATAATCCAAACGATCCATGTAACCAATGCTTTGATTAAAAGGTTTGGTTTCAGCAAGCTTTTCAGTTGCGCGGTGTAACAACCCAATATGCGGATCGGCACCTTCTACCACTTCACCATCGAGCTCCATCACTAAACGCAATACACCATGTGCCGCGGGATGCTGTGGCCCAAAGTTGATAGTGTAGTTTTTAATTTCAGCCACTATTTCTCACCCTTTTTATCAACTTTCTTATCATCTTTCTTATCATCTTTTTTCTCAGCCGCTTCTTTAGCTTTTGCTTCAGCTTCTTTTTGTGCCTTGACTGCGTCTTCTTCATGACGAATGGCCGCTTCATTTAAATAGCGATTATCATCGCGAATAACTTTAGGCACGAGCACGCGCGGTTGAATATCAACAGGTTCATAAATCACTCGGTCTTCTTTTGCGTCAAAACGCACTTCCACATGTCCGCTTAATGGAAAATCTTTACGAAACGGATGGCCAACAAAGCCATAATCGGTTAACAAACGTCGCAAATCTGGATGGCCTTGATAAAGAATGCCGTAAAGATCATACGCTTCACGTTCATACCAATTTGCTGAAGGCCAAATATCAATAACTGAATCAATCGCCATGTTGTCAGGCACAAAAGCGCGCACACGAATACGATGGTTGTGCGTGATGGATAATAGATGATAAACAGAGGCAAAACGTGGCTTGTGATCATCAAACACTTTTACTTGATCCACACCACGATCAAACCCCTGATTAGTTGCTTGATTAGTTTTCCACTGCGCAACACCATAATCTAAATAATCAAGACCGCTCACATCGACTAACATATCAAAATCGAAAAATGCTTCATCGCGCAAAGCCAAGCAAATTGATTTCAAATCTTTTGCTTCACATTCGATAGTCAACTCATCGTGCTCAACCACGCTCGTTAACAGCGCCTTGCCAAAACGCTCATTCACCTGTAACTGTAGATTTGCTAACGATGCCATTATTTTCGCTCAATAATTTTTTTGCCATTGATTTTATTTTGCAGTTGCATGATACCATACACCAACGCTTCTGCCGTGGGCGGACAACCGGGCACATATATATCAACCGGTACAATTCGATCACAACCTCGTACCACCGAATACGAATAGTGATAATAACCACCACCATTGGCGCATGAACCCATCGAAATCACCCAACGTGGCTCAGCCATTTGATCGTAGACTTTTCTCAATGCAGGCGCCATTTTATTGCAAAGCGTACCTGCTACAATCATCACGTCAGATTGCCGAGGGCTTGCACGAAAAATCACGCCAAAACGATCGGTATCATAACGCGGATTGGCCGCTTGCATCATTTCAATCGCGCAACACGCCAAGCCAAATGTCATGGGCCAAAGCGATCCGCTTCGCGCCCAATTCAACACTTGATCAGCTTGTGTCACCACAAAACCTTTTTGCTGAAATTTAATTGCAAGATCTTTTATTCCCACTCTAAGGCTCCTTTTTTCCACTCATAGATGAAACCAACGAGAAGCAGGAGAATAAAAACTAACATACTGAGCATGCCAAACCATCCAAGCTTGCGGAAAACTACTGCCCAAGGCACAAGAAATGCGACTTCCAAATCAAATAAGATAAATAAAATAGCGACAAGATAATAACGCACATCAAAAGGTAAGCGTGAATTACCTACCCCTTCAAACCCGCATTCATAGGTGGAAGTTTTTTCTTTGTAACCACGATTTGGCCCAAGGATTAAGCCCATGACGATGGGAGCCAGGCCAAAAAATATACCCACACCGATAAACACGAGAATTGGAAAAAATTGGCCGAGCATATTGTCGTTATTTCCTCACATATTGCCGATCTGTTTTAGCAGAATCATTAAGAACTGAACGTGACCATTTATAACGCTTTCACCACTAACTTTCAAGGCATAAGCCGATGGCAAATTTTATGCAGTGGACAATATTTTTTCACGTCTATTCTAAAATGCAAGCCCGTGTTACAATGGAGTAAAGCATCACAAGGGGGAGCTCATTATGCCAATCATTCTCGAAAACCACGGTCTAAGAGACAGAGACGCACCGAACATGCTGTTCAACCTCATCATTCGTTCAGTACGTGCAGGCGGGGCAACCAGTTTAGTCATGCGTGAAATAAATGATCAATTTCGATTTGATGTGGATCTCACCATCGGCACTGATTATAGTATAAAAATACTTGGGAACGAAGGTTATTTCTTTAAATTCAGGATATGGGACATTGCTGGCCACTCTGGCTTTGACACGATAGTAAAGAGTTATCATCAAACTTGCGACGCCTATATCGCCTGTTTAGATTTAACGGCTCAGGATGAATTTGCTGGTATTAGAAGCCGAATAGCACTTCTCCCCCCTGGCACACCTATCTTTTTGTTTGTCAATAAAATTGACGTTACCAGCCAATGGGTTTACGCCGATGAAGAGATCGCTGCGTTTGCCGAGGCAATAGGCGCTAAGGCTTATTTTCGCTGCTCGGCAAAAACAGGAGAAGGTGTGAAAGAAGCCTTTCATGCCGTGTACAACCATCTGGCGCAAACACATGCACATAAAATAATTGTTGCATCAACCACCCTAGTGCCAGAAACTGAAGCAGCCGTTGCCACTGCGGAAAAAATGATGGGAAATTTTATTGCCTCTTCAAACCTTGCAGAATCTTTTCTTAGACCTCTTGTTAAACCTAACTTTGCAAGGCCAAGCCGCGTCGCACCGCTTAGCGAACACCTACGCAAGGCCCAACCACCCCAAGCTTTATTAGAAGAACTCCGCTTGGCCCCTATCCCAGAAAGAATCAGCCAATTACGACTATTAAGGGCCCGTAGTTTTTTGCTGTATTGCTTAATACGCATCGAATGCCTAAATACCTCAGTTGCAGCCGAAACCACGCGACATACACTAAAACCAAACGCGTTGACGCTTGCCAATATCATCATACAGCTTGAACAAAATCACTCAGTTGCATTTGAACCACGCATTTCAGACAAGATCGATGCCGATATTAAACGATTAGCGCCTGAAATTGATGCATCTACCAGTGAAAAAACGCCTTGTACCGATGATGCAATAGCGGCAATAAAAGTTCTCGCTGATCTGCTCTGTGCGCCCCAAACAGTAATCTCGGAGCTGGAGCCAGAAACCGCTGCCGCTGCAGCTGCACCCGCACCTTCTGCACCATCAAAAACTGACACTGCGCCCGCACCCTCGGCGCCCTTAGCACCTCCCGGTGCGCTGACCGCAAACAGCCTAACACCGCAAGCGCGGGATGACGCGCCACCTCCATATTCACTCGAGCCCGCTCGGGGAGAGACAAGAACCTTAGGTGGACCGCCACCGCCTTGATAAATTGGCCATACCCGAGCCCCATGAGGGCATTGGCCTATAACCCTATGTTTTTATTATTTTTTAAAATTCAGCTGTGGTTAACTTATGCTGTTTGGTTGAAACCTAAGTCTTTTTTCTATATAATTCGGTTATAACCAAATTATTGAGGCGTCAAATGGAAATATTGCTTGAATTACAAAAGCTGCTATTAGACCAGTTTAAAACTGGGGATTTTTACTACCGCAACTGCTTTGAATCGATCAATTTTGACAATAGCGTCACAGGCATTATAGGTAGCAGAGGCACCGGAAAAACGACTTTTCTGCTTCACACCATTCTAAATTATAATCAAAAAAAAATGACTTCGCTGTATGTGTCAGCGGACCACGTGTATTTTTTAGAGAACACTCTACTCAATCTTGTTGATACACTCTACAAAACAACCGACATTCGCCTGCTATGCATTGACGAAATTCACAAGTATCAAAATTGGGAACAAGAGCTAAAAAACATTGCTGACTTCTATCTAGACTTTAAAATCGTTTTCTCCGGCAGCTCAATGATTGATATTATTCATAGCAAGTTTGATTTATCACGTCGTGTAACGCTTTATCGATTAAACGGGTTTTCTTTTCGAGAATATTTGGAATTTACTCAAAAAATCAAATTAGCTAGTTTGAGCTTAAGTCAAATACTCAATGAACATACTACCATCATTGACAAACTACCTCTCAATCAGCCTTTGAAACATTTTAAAAATTACTTAAAAACAGGCTACTTTCCATTTCTTAACAACTTTTCAGATAACTTTCAAATGTTGCAGGCTATTGAAAATATCATCCAAAAAACAATTTACGAAGATATTGCAACCCTGCACTCCATCAAAACACCCACCCTGCTCACCATCGAGAAACTCTACAAATACATTACTCACTCTCAGCCTGGAGAGTTAAGCGCATATAAATTGGCAAACACGTTGTCGAAAGATTACGAAAACATCACAAGTTACTTACTCTATCTCCAGCAGGCTGGGCTTATTAGGGCTCTTTATAAAAAGCAAACTGGCAAAGCTTATCTACGCAATCCAATCAAGATGTACCCAGACAACACAAATCTGATTTATGCCGCATATCTAGCACAACCTGAAGATATGCTTTTAGGCAAAGTTAGAGAAACTTTTGCCATCAACCAACTACAAAACAGTGGGTTATCAGTCTTTTATAGCGAACACGGCGATTTTAAAATCGATGATAATGTTTTTGAAATTGGCGGCAAAAATAAAACCACCAAACAAATAAAGGATCAAAAAAACGCTTATATTTTTGCCGACGACATACTCATTGGCACAAAAAATAAAATCCCGCTTTTTATGCTAGGCCTGCTCAGTTAAAAATTATGCAACTTATAAGATGAGACATAAATTTATAAAATTGCGTTATTGGAGGATAAAAAACATGGTGTCGAAGGCGGGACTCGAACCCGCACAGCCGTGAGGCCACCACCCCCTCAAGATGGCGTGTCTACCAATTCCACCACTTCGACAAATAACGTGGGTTTTCTTAAGTCTTGGACTTGCGAATTGGGTGCGCTTAAACAAACACGCTCAAGCCGATCCATGGTCGCTCTAAATTGGCCGTCCATGGCCAATTAAGGTTTGTTTAAGCACACCCAATTTACAAATCCAAAAATTGATTGATGTGCGCTGGCTTATTTCTTAACGTTCGTTGTCGCATTTTGTTTCGGTTGCTGTATGGTCTTAGCCATTTGCGCAGCATGAGATAGTGAACTGTTGCTATGCGCCAGTCTCACTTCTTTTGCAGACAAATAACCCAGCACCAAACTGGTTGCAAAAAACAACAATGCCAGACTGCCTGTCACCTTCATCAAAAAGCTGCCGTAACCCTGGCTGCCAAAAACGGTTTGCGAAGCACCGGCGCCAAAAGATGCGCCCATGGTTGCCCCTTTACCTTGTTGTATCAACACGATGGCAATCAATGCGACTGCGAATAACAAATGAAAAATCAATATAATTTGCTGCATGTTTACCTCTTCTTAATCAAACGTCGCAAATGGCGATAAACTCATCGGCTTTTAGCGATGCGCCACCTATCAAGCCCCCATCCACATCGGGCTGAGCAAAAATTGCTCGCGCATTAGCTGCTTTCACGCTGCCGCCGTAGATGATGCGCAGCGAGTCGGCAATCTTAGCATCTTGTTTCGATAAATGCTCGCGCAATATGCTATGAACTGCCTGGGCCTGCTCAGGCGTGGCTGTTTTGCCCGTTCCAATGGCCCAAACCGGCTCATAAGCCAGCACGCATTGGTCAAATTTTGATATGCCAGAGCGCGTAATTACTGCATCAAGCTGTTTGAGCACCACTTTTTCAGTATCGCCAGCTTCATGCTCATCCAACGTTTCACCCACACACAGAACTGGCACCAAGTGATTGTCTTGAGCCAACACAAATTTTTCAGCAATCTGTGCATCCGTTTCGCCGTATATATGACGACGCTCTGAATGGCCCAACACAACATACTGACAACCAATATCGTTTAACATGGCCGCTGAAACCTCACCGGTAAATGCGCCCTCTGCTTGTTCACATTGGTTCTGCGCACCAACCTTGATACGAGAATCACGCAATTGGTCGATCACTTGAGTTAAATAAACAAAAGGGGGGAACACAACAACATCACTTTCAACCGACGACAACCCGACGCGCAAAGATTCAACCAAGTGCTTTGCACTCACGGCATCGCCGTTCATCTTCCAATTACCGCCAATAAATTTTTTTCTCATCTCACCACCTTAACACGCAATCAACGCATCCTAGTCACCGCAAAATGAGGGTTACAGTACTCCAAAACACCCCGAAGATCAATTTGAAGTTAACAGATGCTTGCAACATTTGTTAAACTACGTTAGTTTAGCCACAGGTAATAATGTTCAACAAATAAAGGAAAATAAGAAATGCCTTTAGAGCCTGCCGAAAAACAATTTTTTGCTGAACTTGCTAAAGAAGCGAAGAAAAACCCTCCCAAACCAGTGAACGAGATGAGTATTGAAGAATTTCGCGAAGTAGGCAAGGTGTTCTTGCAATTTGCTGGTAAACCTGAAGACATTCCCTTTACCGACAAAACCATCCCCGCCAGAGATGGATATAAAGTTCCCATTCGTGTCTATGGAGATGATGGCGATATATCAAAGCCTGCGGTAATTTTATTTCCCGGCAATGGCTTTATGATAGATTTATTTGAGCAACATCACGCACCTTGCAGCATCATAGCCAAACATTCTGGCTGCAAAGTTATTCTTGTTAACTTTCGCTTAATACCGGAAAACCCTTTTCCTACAGGGTTAAATGACGCCACAGATGCCACAAAGTACATAATGACCCACACGGAAGAATTCGGTATTGACAAAAATAAGATCATTATTGCGGGTTTTAGTGCTGGCGCTAATTTTGCTGCAATCATAAATAATCAAGCACGAAACATTCCGGAACTAAACATTCACCACCAAATACTCATTGCTGGCCCCTACGACCTCAGCGCTTCCCTTAAAACTCACCTCGAATACGAAGAAGAGGATCAGTTATGCACACAAGAAGCCATTGACTTTTTACTCTCACTCTATGTGCCCGATAACATATCAAACAAAGACCCAAACATCTCCCCTTACTGGGAAGAAAATTTAAATCACCTACCCCCTACCACCATTTTTGTGGCTGAGTATGATCGCGGTCGCAGTCAATCTGAAGGTTATTTTGAAAAACTAAAAACGGCCGGCGTGCCAGTAACAAAAATTATTTTCAAAGGGCAAACTCACAACACCCTAATCTGCCGAAAAGTATTAAATGGCGGCAAAGACCCTGCTATGGTAATAGCCAAACGTTTACAAGAAATTACAGCTTAGTGTATTAGCTTGGTTATTTAAATTAAAACCATCATCACCGCGCAGGACCAACCAAGCGAGGTGCTTCAAGAATATCGCGAACAGTGTCTTGTTCAGCCGTTAAAATGGGTGAATCTGCTGCAAGGATACGATGTTGTGTGGCCGCCTTATCGCGCATGGTGCGGTGTTGTTTTTGCATGCTTTCTTCGTAGCGTTTTAATTCTGCTGCGTAGGAATTATTAGAGTTAGACGATTGAAATTGATTGCCTGATAATGCCTGATAAGTTTGCTGACTAATTTTATAACCTCGATTGACAAAGGCCTTAGCACACTGCATGATAACACGCGCATCTGCATTTAAAATATCAACTGGCTTCTGCTGCAAATCTTTGGTGTCTTTGAATGTTTCTTCGTAAACATCAACCATATATTCAGCTTGTCCGCCTAACCCACCAAGCTTTTGACGACCTTGTTTATCACGCCACAAGCTTCGCCAAGCAGAATGAGAAAAAGTATTATAATTGGTATTACTATTTGACTTACGCCAAGGCAACCAATACATCGGTAAACACCAATCATTATCACCATGCTCATAATAGTAAATATTAAAGCTCAACTTATTTGGCTTACCATCTTTAAGACCAATTTGAGCAAAATCTTTGCGCCCATCACGAAGCTCAACATTAATTTTTTCTATGCCATTTAAACCGACACCCATGAGTGTCGCAGAAGTTTGATCAACGCCTTCAGGTCGAAAAATAATTTGAGATTGATTTTTATAATGCGCTTGTAATAATGCTTGTTGTTCTTCGGCAGCCCAGTCGTTAAATTGTGAACCAACAAAATCCTGCTGAGTTTGGTTCACTGATGTCATTAATGCTCTAAATGCCGCTTTATCTTCTTCCGTTGCCAATTGCGCTAAAACAGCTTCAGCTTGACGTCTCGCATCTTGATTACATGCATTAACTGATTCGGTGAGTTGGCCGCGAATTTGCGCCATACGATTGCCATGATCACGCATCAACTCAAAAACATTCGATTGGTATAAATAACTGCGATTACCAGAAAAATAAGATGCGCTTTTTGCAGCATCAAGTGTTTTGCAGTGTTGTTCAAATTGCTGGCCAGCAACTTGGATTTGATTGAGAGCCTCCTGTGATGGCCCATCATATCTGATGCCGCGCTCATCACAAAAATTTTGCACCGCTGCATAGGCAGAACCTGCAACAGTCAAAATCACTTCTTTTTTTGGTCTCATCGCTACTGCCATGATGTTGTCTCTCTATTTATTATTATGTTGGATAATTGGTTACACTAATTTGATGCTTGGATTGAAGATTTAATTTCTCTACTTCATACCAAGCAGCGCGAACAAGACGCTTATAGCCGGTTAGCTCCACATCCCATCCTAAGTTATGCACATATTTCATAAGTGATCGCATGCTTTGCACGCCATGCCCGTAAGTGCGTAATTCTGAATATAATTCACGTGGCGCCAATACCAGGCAAGCATCAAAATCCACCACGCGGTAATGCTCACTGACACCTTCAATCGTTAATTCTTTTCCGCCGCCTTCACTATCTTCTTTAATGTCAACGGCACCCGTTCGCCAAACGCGCAAAAACGCCATGCGCATCATGAGGTA